>CAZADK010000133.1:0-9052 GCA_964483855.1 uncultured Rhodoferax sp. | reverse complement strand
GCGAAAAGATCAGCGTCGGTATCGCCATCAGCAGGTCTACGCCACGCGACAGCAGCTGGTCGAGCCAGCCGCCCACGAAGGCAGCCACGAACCCCAGCACGGAGCCCACGCCAAACGACAACGCGGTGGCAAGGCCGGCGATCGTCAGGGTCACGCGCGTGCCGTGGATCATGCGCGACAGCAGGTCGCGGCCTATGTTGTCGGTGCCCAGCCAGTGTTGGGCCGATGCTGGGGCCCACACGTCGCCCACCACGACGGAATTGGGATGTGGCGCAAGCCACGGCGCGAACAGCGCGATGAAGACGAAACCGCCCGTGAACAGCAGGCCGATCAGCGCCGATACCGGGATTCTCCTGCGCGTCATTTGACAGCCTTCGGGGTCATTTGGGGTGCCGTAAACGCGGATTGGACATGATGCCGGCAATGTCGGCCACGATGTTCAGACCGATGTACACGGTCGCAAAAATCAACCCACAGGCCTGCACCACCGGCACATCGCGTTTCGATACATGGTCCACCAGAAACTGGCCCATGCCGGGGTAGACGAAGATCACTTCAACCACCACGACACCCACCACCAGGAACGCCAGGTTGAGCATCACCACGTTGATGATCGGCGCCAGGGCATTCGGTAAGGCATGCCGATAGATGATCCTCAGCGCGCCCAGTCCTTTCAGTTCGGCAGTTTCTATGTAAGCGGACTGCATCACGTTCATGATCGCGGCACGCGTCATGCGCATCATGTGCGCCAGCACCGCCATGGTCAGCACGGCCACCGGCAACACGATGGCACCCAGCCGTTCCGACAGAGGCATGCCGTCGAACACGGTCGAAACGCTGCTGACCCATTGCAGCTTGACGGCGAAAAAGTACATCAGCACGTAGCCGACGAAAAACTCTGGCAGCGATACGGAGGCCAGGCCCAGGCCCGAGATCGTGCGGTCGATGAAGCCATTGCGGTGCCGAACCGCAATGATCCCCAGTCCAATCGCCAGCGGCACCGATACAAGTGCGGCCCAGAAGGCCAGAAAAAGGGTGTTGTACAGGCGTTTGCCCAGAGTCGCGGAGATCGGCTGCCCATTCGAAAGTGCACGGCCGAAATCTCCGGTCACGGCTCCACCCAGCCAATGGGCATAACGCGTGATGGCAGGATCGTTGAGGCCCATCTCTTTGCGCAGATTCGCGACCGCTTCCGGCGTGGCCTCCTGGCCCAGGATCGACTGGGCCACGTCGCCCGGTAGCAACTGCGTGCCCGCGAAGATCAAAGCGGACACTCCCAACAGCATCAGCACGCCCAGTACGACACGCCGGGCAACCTGCGCGATCAAAGTTGATGGCATACAAGATGCGGCCTAAACAAAAGACAAGCAGGTTGCTGCAGCATGCCCGCACGGCTATGCTGGGGGTGTGATCGAAAGCGCGAATCAGGCAACAATGACATGCAGAGAAGTATGCCTAAAGTAGACATCCGAGACCGGCTCACCCCGCAAACATTGGCTGCCGTCGCTAAGAGCAATTCGCTGTACGCCAATTTCAGGAGCACGTCGCCGCAGCCATTGCAGGCCATGCGCGAGGCCTACAACCACGAGCGCAGCCACTGGAACAGTTTCCCGGTGGATCTGCCATGGGTGCGGGACTTGTCGCTCGACACCGTCTTCGGCCATGTGCCGCTGCGCCTGTACAAACCCGACCACGGTGGTGCGTTGCCTGTGCTGCTGTATATCCATGGCGGCGGCTTCATACTGGGTAACTTGAATACCCATGACCGCATCTGCCGCCTGCTGGCGCAGAAAAGCGGTTGGGCGGTGCTGGCGATCGACTATGCACTCGCGCCAGAGAAACAGTTCCCCGTGCAGCCCGATCAGGTGTTCGCCGTGCTGTGCCACGTAGCTGCCAATGGCGCGGACTGGGGGTTGGACCCGGCACGGATTGCGCTCGCTGGCGATTCGGCCGGCGCCCATCTCGCGCTGTGTGCTGCCCTGGACGCGCGCGCTGCCGGAACACTCTCGCAAGTGTGTGCCCAGTTGTTGTACTACGGCGTCTTTGGCCTCACGGACGCAGTATCGCGGCGTTTGTACGGCTGGGCCGATCTGGATGGCATGGGCGATGAAGATACCGCAGCGGCACAGGACAACTACACGGCGCGGACCGAAGACCGCAATCATCCGCGCTGCAACCTGCTCGCATCCGACATGGCGGGCCTTCCGCCGACATTCATCGCGGCAGTGGCCTACGATCCTTTGCGCGACGATTCGCTGGCGCTGGCAGAGTTTATGAAAGAGCGCGGTGTGGCGCATGATCTGGTGGTGTGTGAGGGGGTTCTGCATGGCTTTCTGCACCATTCCGCCGTCGAACCCCGTGCGATGCAAGCGATCGACGACGGCGCCGCGTTTTTGCGAAAGTTCGCCTGATGGCAATCTCGGCCGGCGTTGCAGCGGCGCAGAGCTGGCGAAGATTCCGTCGCCGCAGGAATATGCGCTAGCTTTCCAGCCAGCATTCAGCGGGGCCGTTGCCCCCCATGAGTTCGCCCAGTGGGTTCTTGACCCAACCACCAACCTTCGGGCCGATGGCTTCGACCGTGTCGTTGAACATCGGAATCAGCGCGCCACCCTCGTCCTTGACCATCACGGCCATGTCGCGGTAAATGCTCTTGCGTTTGGCGACGTTGAGTTCACCGCGCGCGACGGCCACCATCTGGTCGAACTTGGGATTCAGGAAACGCGAGTCGTTCCAGTCCGCGCCCGTGATGAAGGCGGTCGAGTACATCTGGTCCTGCGTCGCGCGGCCGCCCCAGTAGGCGGTGGAAAACGGCTGCTTGTTCCATACTTCGGTCCAGTAGCCGTCGTTCGGCTCGCGCTTGATCTCGATCTTGATACCGGCCTTACCAGCGGTAGTCTGGAACAGCTGCGCGGCGTCCACGGCGCCAGGAAAGGCCACGTCGGCCGTGCGCAGCAAGAGTGAACCACTATGGCCGGACTTCTTGTAATGAAAAGCAGCCTTGTCGGTGTCAAAAGGCCGCTGTTCGATGTCTGACGAGAACATCGGGTAGGTTGCGTTGATGGGTTGGTCGTTGCCCACCGCGCCGAACCCGCGCAGGATCTTGTCCACCATTTCCTGGCGGTTCATGGCGTACTTGAGCGCCAAACGCAGGTCGTTGTTGTCAAATGGGGCCGTGTTGCAGTGGGCCAGGAAACAGTAGTAGGCCTTGCCGGCGACATTGACCACCTGCACGCCGGGCACGCGCTTGAGCAGGTCGACGATCTTCGGGTCGACCCGGTTTACCATGTTCACACGCCCGCTCTGCAGGGCCGACATGCGCGCCGTGCTGTCGTTGAGCACGATGATCTCAACCTGGTCGGCAAAACCACGCACGGTGGGAGCCCAGTAGCCTGGGAAACGCTGGCCGACGTAACGCACGCCCGGCTCGTTGGTGACCATCTTGTAGGGGCCGGTTCCGATAGCCGCCGCAGGCGCGTCCTTGCCGCCATTGGGCTGAACCAGCAGGTGGTAGTCGGTCAGCAGGAACGGCATGTCGGCGTTGGCCTGCTTGAGCGACACCACGACCGTATCGCCGTTGCGCTTGATCGACTCGACGCCACGCATGATGCCCAACGCACCCGACTTGGTGTCGGGGCCCGAATGGCGCTCAAGTGTCGCGACCACGTCATCGGGGCTCATCTCCTTGCCGTTGTGAAACTGCACCCCCTTGCGGATCTTGAAAGTCCACACCTTCGCGTCGGACGACGAGCTCCATTCGGTAGCGAGCTTGGGCTCCAGTTCGCCTGCAGGTGTCACGCGCGCCAGCACCTCGCCCCAGGTGTAGTTTGTAAGGTAGGGCATCTGGCTGGCGGCGCGCGCAGGGTCCAGACTGTCGGTGGCGGCGCCGCCAGAGGTGCCGACTTTCATGGTGCCGCCCTTGACCGGCCCGGCCGCACGCGCAGCGCTCGCGAGCATCAGGTTTGCCGCCGCAGCCGACATGCCGAGTGCTGCGGCGCGGCCCAGGAAATCCCGTCGGGAGCCGCGCCCCAGGGCAACCCGCTGGCTCAAAAATTCCAGTTCGCGTGACATATGCTGACTCCTCGAAAGGGGGTTGACGGGTAAATTCGCCCTGCGCCTGGCTGCCCGCGCAGCGGATATTCAGTATAGGCGCGGGGTGCCCGCGTGCCCTTGGGGTAAATACGGTAACGGCGGTGCGGTGTCAATTACTTGAATTGACTTGGATGCCGTTTGTTGCGCCATCGCACCTGCTGCGTTCATGATTGCGGCTGCATCGGCTTGCAGGATTGCGGGGCTGGGACGGAGCAGCCAGTTGTTCGAATTGAACGGTTGCCGCCCACCTTCAACATCGGTATATTTGCTGCGCCTGGTTTCTTATCGTCCCTTATTGCCGGCTTGCGCCGAACAACCTATGAGCGAGACAACAGCCAAAATGAACCTTGACCACGTGGACCACTACTGGGAGCACGGGTACGCGGTGGTACGCGGCGTTTTTTCGAAGAGCGAAATGGCCGCCATTCAGGCCGAGTCGCAGCGCATCTACGAGCTCGGCAAGCAGCACCATGCGACCTGGCGTCACAAGAACCTGCTCTATGAAATCCTTCCAGAGTCGTTTTCCGGGCAGCGTTACGTGTTGCAGGCGCACTGGATCGCCTGGGTAAGTCCGCTGTTCGAACGATTGCGACGCGACCCGCGCGTGCTGGCGATCATGGAACCGCTGCTCGGGCAGGACATCAAGCAGGTGGCGCAGCAGATCCACTGGAAGCCGCCCGGCGCCACCCAACGCAGCGGCTACCGTTTTCACCAGGACCTGCGCTTTCGCGAGCGCACGGACGCGTTCCGCGACCTCATGACCTCGTATATCAATACGGGCCTTGCCATCGACCCGGCGACCACGCAGAACGGTTGCCTTCAGGTGTTCTCCGATAGCCACAAGCTCGGCTACCTGGGCCTGTCCGACGATGGCCCGATCATGAAGGGCTCAACGCAGGCCGAGGAACTGGTTGCCGCCGGTCTGGAGCCGTCCAAGGTGGTGAACCTTGAACTCGAGCCGGGCGACCTGGCACTGTGGGGCCTGCTCACGGTCCATGGGTCGAACCCCAACAATTCACCGCACGACCGCGCGTTCGCAATCCATAGTTATCAGCGGGCTGATTCGTCCGATCGAGGAGAGTGGGCGTTTCGTGGCGGCGAGTCGGTGCCGCTCGGCGACGAACCCGTGCTGTGCAAATATGAGCAACTGCGCGAGAAGCCTGGCCCGTTCTACAGCGAAAGTAACTGGTACGCATAACCCGCGCCTCGCGGACTCGGGAAGAAGTTCAACCCCGAAGATAGAAGACCGTGGACGGCGTGTACTCGATCGTCGAGCGGCCGCCCAGGTTGTTGTCGACCTGCGTCAGCAGGTGGGGCTTACCCTGCGCCATCAGCTCGACATAGCGGACCGGACGCGGAGCATCGCCAGGCAGGTGCGAGTTCCACACCAGGCAGGCTGTGCCGGTGCCCATCAGATCGGCCACTTGCACTGCGCCCAGGTTCTCGGTCGCCACGGGGAGCGGCACGGGCAAGGCATCGCTGAGGCTGTTGCCGCTGCGGTTGAAGTACAGCTGTGCGCCTTTGCGTCCGAGGTAGATGATGTCAATGGGGCCGCTGCCGTCGATGTCGGCCAGGCGGATGCGTTGCGGGTCGAAGAGGTCCGGCGCATCGAAGCGCGGTGCGTTGGCCAGCGTGACCTTGCGGCTGAAGCGCCCGTAACCCAGGTTGGGCCAGTAACAGACCTGCCGTTGCGGATGCGCACCAGGTCAGTGAGGCCGTCACCGCACATGTCGGCGAGGAAGATGGTTTGCGTGCCGTCGTTGAAGACCACACGCGCAGCGGCATCCTCGTCAATGGCCTGGTGCTGGCGATGTGCCTGGCCGAAGCCGCGCTCGTCGAGCGACGGATACCAGGTGAAGACGTCGTGTTCGGTGATCAGGGCGTCGGCGTGGCCGTCACCGGTGAGATCGACGAAACGCAAGTTGGAGTCTTGCCAATCGATGTTGGGCAGGCTGGCGAAGGGAACGTGACGCTTCCAGCCCTGGTCGCGGTCACGTTCATGGAAGCCGGGAGTGGGCCCGCTGAAGTCGACCAGGTCGATCTCGCCATCGCCGGCCAGGTCCATCAACTGTTGTCGCCCACCGGCAACCAATGCGGTGGCTGGCAGTTGCGCCACGACCCGCGATGGGCCGAAGCGGCCACCACCGCGGTTGGCCGCGTAGTGCCAGGCCCCAGCCTGCTCGGTAAGCACGCCGCTCAGGCCTTCGCCGTCCAGATCCACCCACTGGTAGCCCGGGCCTTGGGTGCCCACAGGCAGGTTGGGAAGATCTTGCGCGGCGATGCTGCGGATCGTGGAGTCGACCTCGGGTCTTGAGTAGGTGAACGCCACCGGTGGCAACTCGCGCCACTCGTAGCCACTGGAAGGGGGCAGCTGAATGGGCCGGCGCTGATAGCTGCGGTGGCTGGCCTCGCGCAGCAGCGTGTAGCCACAGGTCTGAGGGTCGTTGAGGGAAGACGGCTCGTTGTAGGTGAAATCCGTGGACCTGACCAGGCAGTTGGGCCCAGCGGTGACTTCCCGGGAAGTGGTGAACCATCTGCACACGGCGGCACAGCCGCCAGGTGCGGACCTCAAAGCCTGCGCGGTGCGTGGAGAACGGAACCTTGCGAACTGCCCAGGGGCCTGGCGCGCCGAGTTCCGGCTGCTGTGCGCCATTTGGTTGCGGGTATTCGCCGTAGTCGAACAGCACCTCGAGCATCCACGAGTCCGCCAAGTCGGCCGGATCTGCCCAACTCCCGCCCGCAGCCGCCAAGGGGGGAAGGTAAGGGCTGCGATTGCCGTAGGCGATGCGGTGGATGTAGGTGGCTGCGTGCTGTGTGCGGGCCATTCGATTGGCCTCGAACAGCTGGCTTCTGTCCACGCCCGCGCCGTCTTCGCTCTTGTACTGGTAGACAGCGACGTTGCCCTTGTCGTCATGGGTCTCGCAGAGCATCCAACTGAAGATGTGGGTTGGGATGTCGGGGTCGAAGACCCGGCTCGTCGCCGTGCGGCCGAACCAGGAGGTGATGTTGTCGCGGCCGATGGTGCGCCAGAAGACGTTTGCGGGTTCGCCTGTCTCCCGCCAGCACTCGATTCGCGTAAAGAGCCCTTCGATCCGGGGCCGGTAGCGACGGACCTGATAGTCCTTGCCGTAGGCCGTTACCTGCCGAGGTGCGGGTTGTCGGCCGGAGGCTTCGAGTTCCGGCACCAGGTCTTCCGCGCCGGCCAGCAGGAATGTGTCGCTGTCAATGTCGTCCAAGTAGCGGGACAGGCCCCTGTCTGTCTTGCGGGTGATGGACGGCAGCGAAAGCGACCATCCCATGCCGAACGGCCCATCTCCAGCGCCGGAGTCATAGCTCAATGAGAGTTTCGGGCCAAAGCCGGCGCGGCCCGGCGACGTGGCGATTGGGACCGACATCGACCCCGTCCCGGTGACGGGGTTCGCGCTGAACTTCTCACCGATGCCATTGATGGCTCCCCCGCCCTTGGGAAGCGAAACGGCTGGCGCCTGGAGCAGGAAGTCCTTGTGGGGTGAGTCGCGTTGCGCGGGCACCGAGCCTGGTAAATCGGAGCGGCCGGCAGACGGCCGGACATCCGACCGAGACGTCGACGCACTGCTCGTTGGCCCCGGTTCCGCCGGTTGCATTTCGCTCACCCGACTCTTGACGTTGTGGCTGCTAGACCCGGTCTGCAGCTGGATTCGATCAGTGGCGAGTATTGGTTCTTCGGGCGCTTCGCGTCAAGATCCCGCGGACAAGATGCCCAATAATTGTTTTATCCAGGCAGACATTGGCCTGTCGGCTGCCAGCACTTTTTCGATTCTCGGCAGACTTCGGCACCTAATTCTCGGGTAGCGAGGGCGCAGACAACGTGGTGCTCGACCGCGCTGCACTGCAGGATCTTAGGCTTAAGCAGCAGTTACGTGCGGGACGCGATGGGGTGACGTTGAACGACCTCGACCAGATTGGCAAGCACGACGGGGGATTGTGGGTGCGATCGGTTTTGGACTTGTCCCGCGAGGCCAAGTAACTCCTCATCGGTCGGTTGCCAGAGGTTCATGTCCTGGTTCGGGTTGCTGCTCGCGCATGCCAGCCGAGTGTTCTGGTGGACTTCGCCGAGGAGGCCAGTCGGGACGGACTGTGGGCAGTCGAACTGGGTCCGTTGGCCCTGCGGGGAGATCTCGAGGTCGAACGTGAGCGTCGGACGGCCACGCTGATCTCCGTCATCGACCGGTTTGGTTTGCCACGCCGGTTTGTGGATCGGCTGGAGGATCAGGGTCGGCTGAAGGGTAGGCCGCTGTCGCTGATACGAACCGTGCGGCAGTACGGGCTGCGTTGCGCAGAGACCGTGAGTTCTCCGTTCATCAATGACCGACAGCAACCGCTGCACTGCTGACCTCGACCGCTCCAGCCTGAGCGGCTGGAGCGGATCGCATCGGGCCTTCGATGGCAATCTTGGCGTCGCCGTGAATACCTGCAAGTCCCCGGTTGTGGGTACCACCAGTGCCCTCGGTTTGGCATGGGGCGCAGTACCCCGTGGAAACGGATCAAGTGCAGCCTGGGCCGCGGCACCGTGTACTTGCCGCATTGCCTTTGGCCCGCGCGCCGGGCAGAAGGTTTTTTTCACGGTGCAAGGTGCGATGCCGCGCGACGCCGCGCGCGATCAGGATCTGTGTGCCGACCACCTTCGCGACGTGCTCACGCGCAGCGAGTACGCCGCCGCGGAACGCTACTTCAGCGTCTACGCCATGGTGTCGACCGACCAGGCGGTGGTGACGGCCGCGCATCGCACGCGGCGCCGGCGTTTGCATTGACTTCTTCTGCCTCTCCTTGGCGGCGGCGGTTTGAATCCGCCAGGATTGCCGTATATTCTGAACACGAACGGCGCCAGGCAATTTCTTGACCATTGAATTTACCCAACACGCCCGAGCCCGCATGCGGTAGCGCAGCATCTCCGAAGCAGAAGTGCTGTCTACCTTGGCTGCGC
>CAZADK010000132.1:0-9066 GCA_964483855.1 uncultured Rhodoferax sp. | reverse complement strand
AGTCCGAAGCCAGGGCAGCGTGAAGCACCCGCGAACTGCGTGATGATCATCGTCACGCCGGCGATCTGCATACACGCCATGCCCACTGCCCGCTGGGTTGTTGCCTGTGGCAATGGCTTGTTCATGCCGAGCGGTCACAATCCAGCCATGCTCGCCCAGCCGACGATCCGCCTGGCAACAACCGATGAAGCGCCAGCCATCGCCCGCATGTCGCGCGACTGGATCGAACACGGTCTGGGCTGGAGCTGGACCGGGGCACGGGTGTCGCAGGCGGTCGGCGACCCGTCGACCAACGTGGCTGTGCTGGTCAAGAGCGACGTGCTGCAGGGCTTCGGCATCATGCAGTACCTGGATGACTCGGCCCATCTGGTGCTGCTGGCCATCCCACCGCTGATGCGCCACCAGGGCCTGGGTCGACAGCTTTTGGGTTGGCTGGAACGGTCGGCGCGGATCGCCGGCAACACGGCGATCCGGCTCGAATGCCGGGCCGATAACGTCAACGCGATCGCGTTCTACTGTCACCTGGGCTATCGCCAGGTCGGCTCGGTCCCTGGTTATTACGAGCGCCGGGTCGATGCGGTGCAACTGACCAAGCAGTGGGCTGAACCGGCCAGTTGAGTCCAGCGCTCAGTCCGACGCCAGCACAGTGACCAGTGGCGCACGATCGTCGGCCGGTTTGTCGGACAGCGTCATCACGGCCGCAAGTCGGCCGACTGCCGCCTGTGCCGCCGCATCATCGGCCGCATGCACGATGGCCAGCGGGTCCCCCGCACGCACCCGCACACCAACCCCCAGCACCTCGCTGAACCCGACCCGGTGGTCGATCCGGTCCGCCGCCTGGCGCCGCCCGCCACCCAGCTCGATGACCAGCAGGCCGATGCCCCGCGTGGCGACATGGCTGATCCAGCCGTCACGCGGAGCCGGTGCCGGGCAGGACACCGGCGCAGCCACAAGGTATTGATCGGGACGTTCGACAAAATCCTCCGGTCCACCCAGCGCAGCCACCATGCGCGCAAACCGTTCCAACGCAGAACCGTCGCCCAGCACACGGCCGATGCGGATGTTGGCATCGTCACGATCCGTCGCCAGCTTGCCCAGCACCAGCAGTTCGGCGCACAAGGCGGTGGTGATTTCCAGCAGCCGGGGCTCTCGCCGTTTGCCACCGAGGAACTCCAGTGCCTCCCACACCTCGATCCCATTGCCGCAACTGTGCCCCAGCACCTGGTTCATGTCGGTGATCAGCGCCCGGGTCGGCAACCCGGCGCCATTGGCCACCGACACCAGCGACTGTGCCAGCGCGCGCGCCATCTCGGTGGACGCGGCAAACGCGCCGTTGCCGGTCTTGACGTCGAGCACCAGGCCCTGCAGACCAGCCGCGAGTTTCTTGGACAGGATGCTGGCCGTGATCAGCGGAATCGACTCCACGATGGCAGTCACGTCGCGGATCGCGTACAGGCGCCGGTCCGCCGGCGCCAGGTCGGCGGTCTGCCCGACAACGGCGCAACCGGCGCTGCGCACCGCGGCGCGCAGCAGGTCGTTCGACGGCGCAGTCTGGTAACCCGGGATGCTGTCCATCTTGTCCAGCGTGCCGCCGGTGTGGCCCAGGCCGCGGCCGGAGATCATGGGCACGAATGCGCCGCAGGCGGCCAGAATCGGTGCCAGCATCAGGCTGACCTTGTCGCCGACGCCGCCGGTGGAGTGTTTGTCGAGGATCGGGCCACCGAGGCTTTCGGCTTGCCAGTCCAGCGTGTTGCCCGAGTGCGTCATCGCGCGGGTCAGTGCCACGGTCTCCGACGTGTTCAGCCCGTTGAGGAAGGCGGCCATGGCCATCGCCGCAGCCTGACCTTCGCTCCAGCCGCCATCGACCAGGCCGGCGACAAACGCGTCGATCTGCGCTTCGCTCAGCACACCGCCGTCGCGCTTGATGCGGATGATCTCCTGGGCCAGCATCAGGTTCCCGCACCGACGGGGTTGGAGCGACCTTCCCGCCGCGCGCTGCGATACGCATACGCTCGGGAGAGACCCGATGCCACGCTCATGGCTGGCCCAGATGCCGCGGCCCGAAGCTGTGGGGCAACAACTGTTCCAGCGTGAAACTGGCCCGCACCTGCCGCGGATTCGCAATCATGATCGGTGTCCGCGGCCCGGCGAATTCGCGGATCTTCTGGCGGCAACCGCCACACGGCGTCACCAGCCCCTCGCCGTGGCCGACCACCAGCACCGCCTGCACCTCGGAGCCACCGGCCAGCACCATCGCGCTGAGTGCACCGGCCTCGGCGCAGACACCTTGCGGATACGCGGCGTTCTCGACGTTGCAGCCGGCATGGATGCGGCCTTGGGCGTCGAGCACTGCGGCGCCGACGTGGAACTTCGAATACGGTGCATGCGCCCGCGCCATCGCCGCGAGGGCTGCAGCCAGCAGCGCAGCGCGCTGGGTATCGGTCAAGTCTGCGCCGGCCATCGGATTCAACGCTCTTTCAGGTAAGGCCGGCCCAGCGCCTGCGGCGCCACGGTGCGACCGATGAAACCAGCCAGCAGGATCACCGTCAGCAAGTAGGGCAAGGCCTGTATCAGTTGCACCGGGACCTGGCCAATGCCCGGCAGCGGCACGCCTTGCAGGCGGATCGCCACCGCGTCGAGAAAGCCGAACAACAGACAGGCCCAGAACGCCTTGACCGGATGCCACTTGCCGAAGATCAGCGCCGCCAGCGCCATGAAGCCGCGTCCCGCCGTCATGTTGGGCACGAAAGCCGCGTTTTGCGCCAGCACCAGGTAACTGCCCGCCAGGCCGCACAACAGGCCGTTGAGCGTGAGTGCCGCATACCGCATGCGCGCCACCGACACACCGGCGGCATCGACCATGTGCGCGTTCTCGCCAACCGCACGCAGGCGCAGCCCGAATCGCGTACGGAACATCAACCACCACACGGACGGCACCAGCAACAGCGCCACGTACACCATCGCGTTGTGGCTCAGCAGACCCTGGCCGACGACCTGGCCCAGCACCGGTATACCCTGCAAGGCCTCGACCACGCCCGGCATCAGCGCCTGCACACGCACCTCGGCCGTCACCGGTGGTGTCTGGCCACCCTGCGCAAACCAGGCGATGCCCAGCACCGCCGTCATGCCCACCGCGATGATGTTGATCGCCACGCCCGAGACCACCTGGTCGCCGCGGTGGCTGACGCAGGCAAAGCCGTGCAGCCACGACAACAACACGGTCGTTCCCATGGCCATGATCAAGGCGATGGTGGTGGAACCGAAGGCCACGCCCGCCGCGCCGGCCGCAAACGCGGCAAACAGCATCTTGCCTTCCAGGCCGATGTCGATCACACCCGCGCGTTCAGACAACAACCCGGCCAGCGCACACAGGATCAGCGGTGTCGACACCCGCAGCGTCGAGGCGATCAACGAACCGATCATGGCCTCATCCATGGGCCGCTCCTTTCGCAGCTTGCCGGGCGCGCTCGCTGCGCAGCCCGTTCACGGCCCATGCCACCGCCGGCGCCAGCACATACGCCATGGCGCCGGAGAACAACACGATGAAGCCTTGCAGCATCACGACCATGTCGCGGCTGAAGCCCCGCACCTCGAAGGCGACTTCGGCACCACCCTGAAACAACGCGCCGAACAGGATGCTGGCCAGCACGATGCCAAACGGGTGGCTGCGCCCCATCAGCGACACCGCAATGCCGGTAAAGCCGGCGCCGCTGACATATTCGAGCATCAGGCGCCCGTTGACGCCGGCAACCTCGTTCATGCCGACCAGGCCTGCCAGCGCGCCCGACAGGCCCATGGCCAGCATCACCTGGTGGTTGGGATTGATGCCGGCATATGCCGCGGCGCGGGCGCTCGAGCCAGTGGCGCGCAGGTCGTAACCGAGCCGGGTATGCCACAGGAAAAAATAGACGGCAACGGCTGCCAGTACCGCCAGGAACACGCTGGTATTGAACGGCGAATTGGGCCACTCGATACCGAGCCAGCCCATGAAGGTATGCATGCTGGGCAACTTGGCTGAATCGGCGAACGGCGCGCTCTCCACCGCCATGCTGCCCGGCACCTTGAGGTGGTTGACCAGCAGGTAGACCAGCAGGCTGCTGGCCAGAAAATTGAACATGATGGTGGTGATCACCACATGGCTGCCGCGGTAGGCCTGCAGATAAGCCGGCACCGCGGCCCAGACCATGCCGAACAAGGCGCCGACCAGCAGCATCAGCGGCAGCATCAGCCAGGCCGGCAGTGTGGCCGACAACCACAACGCGACCAGGCCGGTACCCAGCCCACCCAGGATGGCCTGGCCTTCGCCGCCGATATTGAACAACCCCCCGTGGAACGCCACCGCCACCGCCAGACCGGTGAACACGAAGGTGGTCGCGTAATACAAGGTGTAGCTCAGGCCCCGCGTGGTGCCGAAGGCGCCATGCACCAGCACGGTGATGACCTCCAGCGGGTTCTGCCCCACCAGCCAGACCATGACGCCGGCCGCCAGCAGCGCAACCGCCAGGTTGACGATGGGCAGGACGACGAGATCGGCCCAGCGCGGCAAGGGCTGGTGGGTCATCAGACAGCCACCTTCTGCACCTGGGCCGCCTTCGCCCGGTCGGACGCGTTCGCGTTGCCACCGCCGATCATCAACATGCCCAGCGTGTTCTCGTTGCATTCGTCGATCGGCAATTCGCCGGCCACATGGCCCTGGTTCATGACGATGACGCGGTCGGACAGCGCCAGGATCTCGTCGAGTTCACTCGACACCACCAACACCGCACAGCCGGCATCCCGCATCGCGCGCAACTGGCCGTAGATGAATTCGATCGCACCGATATCGACGCCACGGGTCGGCTGCCCCACCAGCAGCACCTTGGGCGCCTGGCCGAGTTCGCGCGCCAGCACCAACTTTTGCTGGTTGCCGCCGGAAAAACTCGAACACTGCAGCTGCGCGTCGCGCGGGCGCACGTCGAAACGCTCCATCATGTCGGCCGTGGACTTGCGCATCTCGGGATGCAGCATCCAGCCGCTGCGGCAGTAATGCGGCAGCCATTCGTAACCAAGCACGGCAGATTCCCAGGCGGCGAAACTCATGACCATCGCGCGCTCATGGCGGTCTTCGGGCACGTGGGCCACGCCCAGGGTACGCGCGGTGCGCGGGTCGATCCAGGCGCCGGCCTCGAACTGCCGCCCACCCACCGACAGGCTGCCTCGGACTGGCGCCAGCAGACCGGACAGGACTTCGAGCAGTTCGCTCTGCCCATTGCCCGACACACCGGCAATACCGACGATCTCGCCGGCGCGCAGTTCGATATCCAGGGCGTGCAGGCGCACGACCTTCATCAGATCGCGCACATGGATACCACGCGCCTGCAGCAACACCGCACCAGGGGCCTTCTCACTGTCGCCAACACGGCCCATCTGCACCTTGCGCCCGACCATGGCCTCGGCCAGGCCTTCGATGGTGGCATCGGCAATCGCCACCTCCTCGACCACCCGACCGGCACGCATCACGGTCACCCGGTCGCACAAACGCATCACTTCCTTGAGCTTGTGCGTGATGAGCAGGATGGTCGTGCCCTGCTCGCGCAGCAATGCCAGCACACCGAACAGCTGCTCGGTCTCCTGCGGCGTCAGCACCGCCGTGGGTTCGTCCAGGATCAGCACCTTGGCGCCGCGGTACAAGGCCTTGAGGATCTCCAGCCGCTGCCGGTCACCGACCGACAGGTCGCTCACCTGCGCATCGAGCGCAACCCTTAGGCCGGTGGACTCCATCAGCTCCAGCAGCCGGCTGCGCACCAGGGCTTCGGCCTTGTGCAGCAGCACGTGTGGCTCGGCACCGAGCATGACGTTCTCCAGCGCGGTGAGTGTCTCGACCAGCATGAAATGCTGGTGCACCATGCCGATGCCAAGCGCAATCGCCTCATGCGCGTTGCGAATCGTGGCGTCCTGGCCAAACACCTTGATCGAGCCGCTGTCGCTGGTATAAAAGCCGTACAGCACCGACATCAGCGTGCTCTTGCCAGCACCGTTTTCACCGACGATGCCATGCACCGTGCCCCGGCCGACGGTCAGGTCCACATCCGCGTTGGCCTGCACAGGGCCAAAACGTTTGCTGATACCGAGCATCTCGACCGCTGGTGCGTCGGACAAGGCGGTCGATCCTCAGGTCAGGGCCGGAAAATAAAATTCTGAGGTGATGAAGATTTCATGGCGCGGGTCGAGGTGGCGTCAAGAACCTCAGCCGTACAAGCGCACGGCGAGCACCACAGACGCCAGATCGGCCCGCGCGGCAGAAAGATTCATGACCTCAATACTTGCAGGCGTTGGCGGCCATGTAGTCGGCCACCTTGATCTTGCCGGAAATGATGTCGGCCTTGGCGGCTTCGACCTTTTTCTTCATGTCGGCGGACACCAGCTTCTCATTGTTCTTGTCCATGGCGTAACCGACGCCGTCTTCCTTGAGGCCCAGCACCGACATGCCCGGCGTGTGGTTCTTGGAGACGTTGTACACCGCCACGTCGACTCGCTTGAGCATCGAAGTGAGCATGGTGCCGGGCTGCAGATGGTTCTGGTTGCTGTCGACGCCGATGGCCAGCTTGCCGCCATCCTTGGCCGCCTGGTACACGCCGGTGCCGGTGCCGCCAGCCGCGGCGAACACCACGTCGGCGCCCTTGGCGAATTGCGCCTTGGCCAGTTCACCACCACGCGCCGGGTCGTTCCAGGCTGCGCCAGTAGTGCCGGTCATGTTCTGGAACACCTCGGCCTTGGGGTTGGCGAACTTGGCGCCTTGCTCGTAGCCACACGCGAACTTGCGGATCAGCGGGATATCCATGCCACCGACAAACCCGACCTTGCCGCTCTTGCTGGCCATGGAAGCCATCATGCCGACCAGAAAACTGCCCTCCTGCTCCTTGAACACCACTGATTGCACGTTGGGCAGGTCGACGACCATGTCGATGATCGCGAATTTGAGCTTCGGAAATTCCTTGGCGACCTTCTCGATGGCCGAGGCCTGGCTGAAACTCATCGCGATGATCGGGCTGGCGCCTTTTTCGGCCATGCGGCGGATCGCCTGCTCGCGCTGCGACTCGTTGGACACCTCGAACTCGAGGTAATTCTTGCCGGTTTCCTTCTTCCAGCGCTCCATGCCGTTGTAAGCCGCCTCGTTGAACGACTTGTCGAACTTGCCGCCCATGTCGTAAACGATGGCGGGCTCCGCCATAGCCTGGAAACTGGCTGCGAGTGCAACGGCAAGTAGCCCGAGTTGGGTCTGGAGTTTCATGGTGAAGGTCTTTCAAGGTTGAAGGTCAAACGTATTCAAAGAGGAACACCGCAAGCCTAAGCTGCCCACGCCCGGTGCTGCAATCGGGGCTTTCCCCATCTGGCAGTCCGTAACAGGACCAAGCACCGTCATCGATGCACCTGGCTTTCGAAGACCGCATCATAACCACCGATCTGCCGATAGTGCACGGCAATCCCACTGGCGAGGCGGGCATTTCCCAGCACCAGTTCGATGTTGGTCGCCAGGCTGTCCCCGCCGGTCAATTCCGACACCCGCGCCAACAGGAACGGCGTGACAGCCTTGCCGGCGACCTTCTGCTGCCCGGCCTCCTGCAGCGCCTGCTCAATGGCTGCGTCCATGCGTGCGCGCGGCATCGCGAACTGCGCTGACACCGGGTTCGCCACGACCAGGCCGCCGGCCAGCCCCATGGCCCATTTCGCGTGCATGGCCTGCGCAATCTCCTGCGCCGAGTCGAGCCGGTAGTCCACGCCGCAGTCGCTGTCCGCGGTGAAGAACGCCGGCAGCCGGTCGGTCCGGTACCCGATCACCGGCACGCCATGGGTCTCCAGATACTCCAACGTCAGCGGCAGGTCCAGGATGGACTTGGCGCCGGCGCATACCACCGCCACCGGCGTCCGCGCAAGTTCCTGCAGGTCGGCCGAGACATCGAAACTCTGCTGCGCGCCGCGGTGCACGCCGCCGATGCCGCCAGTGGCGAACACCCGGATGCCGGCCATTGCGGCGATGATCATGGTCGATGCAACGGTGGTCGCCCCCATCGCGCCGCGGGTCACGATGAACGGCAGGTCGCGCCGGCTGACCTTGGCCACCTGCGGCCCGGCGCGGCCCAGCGCCTCGATCTGCTGCGGCGTCAAACCCGCCTTCAGGCGCCCGTCGAGGACTGCGATCGTGGCCGGAACCGCGCCATGAGCGCGCACTTCCTGCTCGACCCGCAGCGCGGTGGCCACGTTGTCCGGGTACGGCATGCCGTGCGAGATGATGGTCGACTCCAGCGCCACGACCGGCCGCTGCTCGGCCAGGGCTTGAGCGACCTCGGGATGGATGTCCAGGTAAGGATGTGATGGCATGGATGGGTTTTCCCGTTGCGTTGGTGTGGATGGTCCAGGTGCTGTTCGGCGGTGCTTGCGCCATGTGAAAAGACCCTACACCGTTGGGTTTTCTGCCGCCTGCAGCAACTGCCGCACCGTGGCCACGGACAGGTTCAGGTGGTTGGCTTGTGGCGCAGTCAGTGTCACGGCGGCGCAACCGGCCGCGAACACGGCGGCGTCGCGCAAGGCAGCGCCATCCAGGAAGCCGTGGATCAGCCCGGCCATCACCGCGTCTCCGGCGCCCGTCGCATTGACCACCGCCACCGGCAGCGCTGGCTGCCAGCCATTGGCGCCCGTGTGTTCGCTCCAGAACAGGCCACGCCCGCCCAGGCTCAGCACCACCTGGCGCACGCCATGCCGATGCAGCCAGTGGGCCGCCGCGACCACCGCGTCGTCGCTGTCGACGGCCTGGCCAGTCAGCGCCTGGGCCTCAAGGCGATTCGCCTTGAGGGTATGGATCCGCTCGAGCCAGGGCAGCAGCAGCCGGCACTTGAAAGCCGACACCGGCTCGGCGAACAGCGGCGTGTTTCCGGCCTGGCCCACGACCCAGGCCAGCGTTGTCTCGGGCAGGTTGCAATCGACCAACGCCGCGCCCGCGTGGTGGAGCAGTCCGGCGCTGGCGGCCAGCCGTTCGGGCGTGAGTTGCTCCAGGATGGCCATGTCGTTGAGCGCCAGCGCCATGTCGCC
>CAZADK010000131.1:0-9068 GCA_964483855.1 uncultured Rhodoferax sp. | reverse complement strand
GCCGATGGTCGTGGCCATGCCGCCCATCAGCACCGCGTAGTTCATCGGCAGCAGCATCGCACCGGCCGCCACCCGGGCCCGCGCGGCCGCAGCCAGGATCACCGGGATCAGCAACACGACCACCGGGGTGTCGTTGATCAGACCGCTGACGCTGGCCGAACCGAGCAACACGGCGAGCAACGCGATACGCGGGCGCTGGGTCACCCAGGTCGACAGGCGGCGCGCTGCCGGCTCCAGCGCTCCGGTAATCACCAGGCCCTGGCCCAGCACCATCAGCGCGCAGATCGCCACCAGCGCCGGATGACCCAGCCCGGCAAAGAAACGCGTGGAATCGACCGGCCCCTCGGCACCAGCGTAGGGAAAGAGCACGAAACCCAGCGGTATTGCAGCCAGCACCGCGAGGCTCACCGTCGCGATCGGCCAGCGGTCCCAGATGAAAACCGCAAAGACGCCGATCGCGAACACGATCATCGCCAGCCCATGGGCGTTGAGCGGCATTTGCTGCAATGCGGCAGCGCTGGTGTTCATTGGGTTGGCACCGCGCAGGGGGCCAGTGCAAATCGCGGATACACCATGGGACAACGCAGGAGTGGGTCAATGCGCATGATGCCACCCGCACACGCACGCCGACGCAGGAACATGCGCAACATGCGGGTAGGACCACGCCGCTTCGCAGCGCTTCAGCGATGCGCAGGCCTTCGGTCGGCCGCGGCGTGCCAGATGACCGCTATCGTCAGCGTTGGCGCCAGGCCTGCGTCCTGCGCTCGAGGCGGCGGGTGATCAGCAGGTGCGCGACCTTGACACTGGCCGAGGTCGCAACAATGGCCACCGCCATCGCGGCAGCGGCGGCGGTGAAGCCGGACTCGTCCATGTTGATGATGGTCACCGCGGCCAGCTTGGTCTCGGTCGAATACAGGAAGATCACTGCCGAGACCGTCGTCATCGCGTTGACGAACAGGTAGATGCTGATGTTGAGCACCGCCGGCAGGCAGACCGGCACCGAGACCCGCGTCATGGTCCGCAGCAACGACACCTTGAGCGACGCCGACACCGCCTCGAACTCGTGGTCCAGTTGCTTGAGCGCGGTGGTGGCCGTCAGGTGGCTGACCGTGTAGAAGTGGGTGATGGAGTTGACTACCAGGATCGCCATCGTCGCGTAGATGAAGCCGAACGGATTGCCCCGGGCGTTGAAGAAGAAAATGTAGGCCAGGCCCAGCACCAGGCCGGGCACGGCCATCGGCAGCATGGCCATGAACTGCGCCAGGAACCGCCCGACAGCGAACGAACGCGTCTTCTCGAGCAGATAGGCGCCGACGAAGATGATGACCGTGCCGATGACCGCCGTCCAGGCCGCCATCTCGACCGAGTTGACATAGGCCGACCAGCCATTGGTGTCGAAGTCGCTGAAGTTGTAGTTCTTCAACGTGAGCGCCAGGTTGTACGGCCAGCGTGTCACGAACGAGGCCCAGACTGCCATCGCCAGCAGCACGAAGATCAGGCTGCCGACCACCGTGCAGAACAAGAACAGCGCGTTGTCGCGCCGGCTCTCGGGCTGGGGAACCAGCGGCACGGCACGGGCGGACAAGAGCGCGACCTGCCGGCCCTGGATGATGCGATCGGCGAAGAAAGCGACGACCGCCGGAATCAGCAGCACGAAACCCACCACCGCGCCCATCTCGAAGTTCTGCTGGCCGATGACCTGTTTGAAGATGTCGGTGGCCAGCACATTGAAACGACCACCGATCACCTTGGCGATGCCGAAATCGGTGATCACCAGCGTGAACACGACGAAACCGGCGCTGATGACGCCGTATTTGGCGCCCGGCAACGTGACGGTAAAGAACACCCGCGTCTTGGAGGCGCCCAGCGCATCGGCTGCTTCGTAGAGGCGCGAATCGGCCATCGACAAGGCGGCCAGCAGGATCATCAACGCATGCGGGAAACAATAAAAGACCTGGGAGATGACGATGCCGACCGGGCCGTAGATGTCGACGCCGAACATCCATTCCTTCAGGAAGCCCTGGTTGCCGAACAGGTAGATCAGCGAAATCGCCGGCAGCAGGGATGGCGCCAGGATGGGAATCAGTGCCAGCGCCTGGAATAGGCCTTTCCAGCGCATGCAGCTGCGTTGCAGCGCATAGGCGTAGATGAAGGCCAGCGGCAACACGATGGCGGTCGACAGCAGTGCAACAAACAGGCTGTTCCAGACCGAGGCGAAAAGCGCCGGCGTCGAGAAGTATTCGATGTAGTTCGCAAGGCCGACGAACGTACCATCACGATTCTGGAAACTCTTGGACAACAACCACCACAGCGGCAGGATCAGTGTGATGCCGAGCCAGACGATCATCAGGCAGATGCCGCCGCGCATCAGCCAGTCGTCGCGATCCAGCCGGCGCCGGGTTGGAGGAAGGTCGTCACCCGCCGCGCTTGCGGCGATTGGGTTCACGGCAGCTTGGGCGCGCCGGGGAACACCCGGATACGCTCGCTCGGCAGGCCGACCAGCATCTGCATGCCTTCGGTGATGGACAGGTCGCGCACCGTATTGATGGAAAAATCGGCCAGCAGCGAGGGCTTGTCGTTCCCGTTCAGCGCCAGGCCGACACGGCAAAAGGAACCGAGGAATTCCATCTCCGCCACGCGCACCGCAAAGGTGTTGTCGGCATTGGCATCGACGTTGCGCACCACCACGTCCTCCGGACGGATGGCCAGCGTGACGTCACTGCCCGGCCCGGGCTTGATATCGACGGAACAACTCAGATCCATGGCGCCATAGCGGACCAGGCCCGGCTTGACGACGATGCCCGGCAGCAGGTTGGTCTTGCCAACGAAATCGGCAACAAAGGCGCTGGTGGGCTCGCGGTAGACCTCCAGCGGAGTGCCGACCTGTTCGATCACGCCCTGGTTCATGACGACGATCCGGTCGGCCATGGTCAGCGCTTCTTCCTGGTCGTGCGTGACCATGATGGTGGTCACGCCCAGCCGCCGGTGCAGGTGGCGGATCTCCAGCCGCAGGTAGGCGCGCACCCGGGCGTCCAGCGCGCTCAGCGGCTCGTCGAGCAGTAACAGGCCGGGCGACAAGGCCAGCGCCCGCGCCAGCGCCACGCGTTGCTGCATGCCACCCGAGAGTTGTGCCGGGTACTTGGGGCCGGAGTCAGGCAGCCCGACCAGGCGCAACAGATCGGTGACCCGGGTCGCGATCTCGACCTTGGGCATGCGACGGCTGACCAGGCCATAACCGACATTCTCGGCCACCGTCAGGTTCGGGAATAACGCATACGACTGGAATACGATGCCGAAATCGCGCTGCGATGCCGGCAGGTTGGAGATTTCCTTGTCGGCCTGGTAGATCCGCCCGGAGGTCTGGATGTCCAGCCCGGCAATCGCGCGCAAAAGCGTGGTCTTGCCGCAACCGGAGGGGCCCAGAAAACAGACGAACTCGCCGGGGAATATCTCCAGCGAGATGTCCTTCAAAGCCCAGAAACTGCCGAATTGCTTCTTGAGCCGTTCGATCCGCAGATAGGGAGCCTGGTCTGGGGTGGCGTTTTTTTCTTGCATGGTCACGCGCGGACATCGGGCGCCCGGCACGCAGGCCGGGCGCCGTTACCGCCAGTTACTGAACTCCGAAGGGCGGTGGGAAGCCTGGCTTATTTGGGAGCCGACTTGCCGTCGTAGCGCTTGGTCCACTCGGCCAGGATGCGGGCACGTTCGCTGCCCATCTTGGCGAGGTCGATCTTGACCATGGCTGCGTCGGCGCTCGGTGGATAGTTTGGCGGTGCCGGGTTCATGCCGGGGTAACCGACGATGGCGTAATACTTGCCGTACATCTCGTAGGCGCCCTTGCTCACCGCGAAGTCAGCCAGTTTCTGTGCCGCTGCCAGGTTCTTCGTGCCCTTGACGATGGCAGTTGCCTCCATATCCCAGGGCGCGCCTTCCTTGGCCAGGATGATGTCGATCGGTGCGCCGCCGGTTTTTTCCTTGGCGCCGCGCATGTCGAATCCGATGCCGATCACGCGTTCACCCTTGGCGGCCTGCACGCAGGGCGCCGATCCGGAGTGGGTGTAGACCGCGACGTTCTGGTGCAATTTGTCCATGAACTCCCAGCCGGATTTTTCGCCCATGATCTGCAACCACGCGTACACCGCCTGGTAACCCGTGCCCGACGATGCCGGGTTGGGCATGACGATGGAATCCTTGTAGACCGGGTTGGTCAGATCGGCCCAGCTTGCGGGCTTGGGCATGTTCTTCTTGCCGCCTTCGATGGTGTTGAAACACATCACTGCCAGCCAGGCATCCATGCCGGTCCAGGTGGTTGGATTCTTGTCGCTGCGAAATGCCGGCTTGATCTGGTCCACGCCCTTTGGCGTATAGGGCTGCAACATGCCCATCGAATCAAACAGCGCGATGCTCGAAGCACCCAGGCCCCAGATCACATCTGCGCGCGGATTGTCTTTTTCAGCCAGCAAGCGCGCGGTGATGACACCAGTGGAGTCGCGCACCCAGGCGATCTCGACATCGTTGTGGGCGGTTTCGAAGGCCTGTTTGTAGGCACCCAACTGGTCGTTCTCCAGTGCCGTGTAGACCGTGATCTTGGTTTTCTGCGCCAGGGCCGGGACAGCCATCAATGCGGAAACCGCAAGTACCGCTGCACCTTGCAGCAGTTTGCGGACGGTGGGTTTGAACATGGTGGGAACTCCTTTTGCAGTTAGGACAGGGTTTGCCGGACACACCGGCACGGGTGACACACTGTATGAACGGTCGATGACAAGGTTGTTACAAGGAAGCCGGCGGACGCAGTGTCACGACATTCACAAAGATTGTCAACAATTTACAAAAAACAGTTTACACACGAGCCGGGCGATTATTCGTCCTGATCGCTGCGACGTCAGCATACGCGCGCCCCCACGAACCAGACGCAGGATTTACCCGTAGGAAGCGCCCGCAATTTGTTCCAATTTCGCCCCCGCATGCGCTTGCAACAAACATGCCTGAAACATCCGCGCCGCGCGCGACGGCTCCGGCGAGCGGCGCACGATGGCCAGGAACCGGCAGGAATAACGAAACAGTTCCGCACGCAATGGGCGCATCTGGCGCTGCTGCACGAAGCCGCCGGCATAGTGATCGGGCAGGAAACCCAGGAACCGCCCCGACAAAATCAGGGTGGCGATCGCCTCCTGGTCGAATGCCGTGGCCTGGCGCGCAAGCCGCATCTGCTGGCTGATCTCCATATTGGGAGAGTGGTAACCCAGGCCGGCAAAGCGGTACGGCGCAAGCAGGTCCCACGACAGGGCGGTTTCGTCGGCGGCGAACAAGGGATGGTCGGCACCACAATAAAGCAGCATGGTCTCGTCGAACAAGGCATCGTAGGCCAGGCTGTCCGAGCGTCGGTGCCCGGGAATGACGCCGACCTGGAACTGGCCGTCGATCACGCCGCGCTCGATTGCGTTGATCGGCGCCACGTGCAAATTCAGCGCCACGTCGGGTGCCTGCACGCAGAACAGCGCGATCGCCGCGCCAATACGGGCCGCCGGATTGGTCGCGGTCTTGTCGAACACGGCCACGTGCAGTTGGCCGCCCAGACGGCGGTGGACCTCGTCCACGCTGGCACGAAAGGCTTCGGTCGAGGCGAGCAGGCGCAGTGTCTCGGCATAGATCTGCTCGCCCTCGGCAGTCAACGAGAAGCCGCCACGGCCGCGCCGGCACAAGGTCATGCCCAGCCGCACTTCCAGATCCTTGACATGGCGGCTGATGGTCGAGGTGCCGATGTTGAGCTCGAGCTCGGCAGCCGCCATGCCGCCGCAGTCGACGACGGTCTTGAACACGCGCAGCAGGCGCAGATCCATGTCGCCGAGCTGGCCCAGTACCGCGTGGCTCTTTACTTGCATATTCTGGCAATTGAAAGTTGATATTTAGTCATTCTTAAGAGTAACAGAGCCGGCCACAATACCATTTTCATCACCCAGCCATCCTGGTATCTGACGGAGCAACCACCATGAACCTGAACGACGCCCAGCACCTGTCACCTGCGCCCCGCCTCGATGCCGCCTGGCTGGAGCCGCACTGGATGCCCTATACCGGCAACCGCAACTTCAAGGCCAACCCGCGCATGATGGTCAGCGCCCAGGGTTGTTACTACACCGACGTCAATGGCCGAAAGATCTTCGACGGCTTGTCCGGCCTGTGGTGCTGCGGCCTGGGCCATGCGCGGCCGGAAATCACCGAAGCGGTCAGCCGGCAGATCGGCAAGCTCGATTATTCGCCGGCGTTCCAGTATGGCCACCCGTTGTCGTTCGAGCTGGCCAACAAGGTCAAGGAACTCACACCCGAGGGCCTGGATTACGTGTTCTTCACCGGTTCGGGTTCGGAGTGCGCGGATACCTCGCTGAAGATGGCGCGCGCCTACTGGCGCCTCAAGGGCCAGGCCAGCAAGACCCGCTTCATCGGGCGCGAGAAGGGTTATCACGGTGTCAATTTCGGCGGCATCTCGGTCGGCGGCATCGTGGCCAACCGCAAGGCCTACGGGCAGACCATCGAAGCCGACCACCTGTCGCACACCATGCTGCCGGGCAACGAGTTTTCGCGCGGCATGCCGGCCACGGGCGCCGAACTCGCAAACGAGCTGCTCAAGGTGATTGCATTACACGACGCATCGAACATCGCAGCGGTGATCGTCGAGCCGTTCTCGGGTTCGGCCGGTGTCATCATCCCGCCGGTGGGTTACCTGCAGCGCATGCGCGAGATCTGCACCGCGCACAATATCCTGCTGATTTTTGACGAAGTCATCACCGGGTTCGGTCGTTGCGGCACCTTCACCGGCGCGCAAGCTTTCGGCGTCACACCCGACATCCTGAACGCCGCCAAGCAGATCACCAATGGCACGCAGCCGCTGGGCGTGGTCGTGGCCAAGAAGGAGATCTACGACACCTTCATGTCTGCCGGCGGCCCCGACTACATGCTCGAATTCGTGCACGGGTATACCTATTCCGCGCACCCGGTTGCCTGCGCCGCCGGCGTGGCCGCGCTCGACGTGCTGGTAAAGGACGACCTGGTCAACCGGGTCAAGGGCCTGGCACCGTACTTCGAGCAGGCGGTGCACAGCCTCAAGGGCGTCAAACACGTGACCGACATCCGCAACTACGGGCTGGCTGCGGGGTTCACCATCGACGCTGCACCCGGTGAGCCGGCCAAGCGCCCCTACCAGATCGCCATGAAGTGCCTGGACAAGGGCTTTTATGTCCGATACGGTGGCGACACCATCCAGCTGGCGCCGCCCTTCATCGTCGAAAAGTCCGAAATCGACAGCCTGATCAATGCGCTGGGCGACGCGCTGCGCGAGACCGATTGAGGTTTTCCCCGAGGACGGCATCACGATCCGCGGCAACACGCGCCGGCACTTCCGCGGTTCGAAGCCAGGCATTTTGCGGCGCGCGACACCCGGGGCCGGAACCCGGCTTGCGGTTGCCGGCCGATCCGCAGATTCATTCACCTTCATCATTCGACGGAATTCACAATGTACAACGATCCTTTCCTGCAAGTCGCCGGCACCAGCAGCACCGCGATGCCGACCATCGGCCACCTGATCGACGGCAAACTCGTCGCCGGTGGCAGCCGCTCCCAGGACGTGTTCAACCCGGCCACCGGCAAGGCGGAAAAGCGCCTGCTGCTGGCCGATGCGGCCACGCTGGAGCTGGCGATTGCCTCGAGCCAGGCTGCCTACCCGGCCTGGCGCGCGACACCGCCGCTCAAACGCGCACGCGTCATGTCCAAACTCAAGCAGCTGCTGGAAGAACATGCCGATCAGCTGTGTGCGCTGTTGACCGCCGAACACGGCAAGGTCGTCGGCGATGCATTGGGTGAGTTGCAGCGCGGCATCGAGAACGTCGAATACGCCAGTTACGCGCCAGAACTGCTCAAGGGAGAACACAGCAAGAACGTCGGGCCGTCGATCGACTCGTGGAGCGAGTTCCAGCCGCTGGGCGTGACCGCCGGCATCACGCCGTTCAACTTCCCGATCATGGTGCCGCTGTGGATGTGGCCGATGGCCGTGGTCTGCGGTAACACCTTCATCCTCAAGCCGTCCGAGCGCGACCCGTCGAGCGCGCTGATGGTGGCGCAGCTGGCGCTGGAGGCCGGGCTGCCGCCTGGCGTGCTCAACGTCGTCAACGGCGACAAGGAAGCCGTGGACGCGATCCTGGCCGACAGACGCATCGCCGCGGTGAGCTTTGTCGGCTCCACGCCGATCGCCGAATACGTCTATGCCACCGGCTGTGCGAACGGCAAGCGGGTGCAGGCCCTGGGCGGCGCCAAGAACCACGCGGTGGTGATGCCCGACGCCGACGTGCCCAATGCGGTCAGCGCGATGATGGGCGCTGCCTACGGCTCCTGCGGTGAGCGCTGCATGGCGGTGCCGCTGATCGTGGCCGTGGGCGACGCGACCGCCGACGCGATGATCGCCGGCCTGAAGACCGAAATCGCCAAGATGAAGGTCGGTCCGGGCAAGGACGCCTCCAACGACATGGGCCCGCTGGTCACCAAGCCGCACTTCGAAAAGGTCAAGGGTTATGTGGACCAGGGCGTCAAGGAAGGCGCGAAGCTGCTGGTCGACGGCCGCGGCGTCAAGGTACCGGCCGGCCACGAGGACGGGTATTTCATGGGCCCGTGCCTGTTCGACGACGTCAAGCCCGGCATGTCGATCTACCAGGACGAAATCTTCGGGCCAGTGCTCGGCATCGTGCGCGTCAAGACGCTGCAGGAAGCGATGGAGCTGATCGACCAGCACGAATACGGCAACGGCACCTGTATCTTCACCCGCGACGGCGAAGCGGCGCGGTATTTCAGCGACAACATCCTGGTCGGCATGGTCGGCGTCAACGTGCCGCTGCCGGTTCCGGTGGCGTACCACTCGTTTGGCGGCTGGAAACGCTCGTTGTTCGGTGACCTGCATGCCTACGGGCCGGATGCGGTGCGGTTTTATACCAAGCGCAAGACGATCACGCAGAGGTGGCCTTCGGCGGGGGTGCGGGAGGGGGCGGTGTTTAGTTTTCCGTCGAATCGGTAGTAGGGTTGCGGCC
>CAZADK010000130.1:0-9163 GCA_964483855.1 uncultured Rhodoferax sp. | reverse complement strand
GTGATCGAGTTCTCGCAACGCGGGTTCGAGAGCAAACCGGCGCACCGCGCGCTGGCCGAGCTCGGCGGCAGAGAGGTCGGTGACACCGACCACATGGTCACCGAGACGCTGATCCGCGGCATGTACCGCTACTGGCGCGAAGTGATGGAACAGGGGGATGCGGCATGATCGACGCCGGGCCGCTCCCAAGGCGCTTGCACCGCAGCCCGATGGGCGAAGGTGGCTCGGTATGAAAATCCGGCTCGATCCACATGACTACCTGGAGCTGAGCCAGCTGCTGGCCCAATACGCGGCCGTCGTCGACGCCGCCGACTGGGATAGCTGGTGCGAGATGTTCACCGACGATTGCATCTACAAGCTGATCCCGCGCGAGAACCATGAGCGCGGCCTGCCTCTGGCGACGATGGATTTCGAGAGCAAAGGCATGCTCAAGGACCGTGCCTACGCGATTCGCGAGACCTTGTTTCACGACCCGTATTACCAGCGCCACGTGGTCGGCCTGCCACGCTTGCTGGACGTGCAGCCGGGGCGCATCGTCTGCGAGACGAACTATGCGGTGTTTCGCACCAAGTTGTCGGAGCTCACGACGGTGTTCAACGTGGGGCGGTATCTGGATACCATCGTGCGCGCCGAGGGCGGATGGAAGTTCGCGTCCAGGCTGTGCATCTACGACAGCGAGCTGATTGCGAACTCGATCATCTATCCGGTCTGACGTTCAACCCGTTGAAGGAGCCAATGGCCATGGTGAAAGGAATGAGCTTGCCGCGTTTCGCTGCAGTGCGCGACGCGTTTGCCAGCACGTTCGACGACGCATGGGAACAGGGGGCCGCGGTCGCCGTCTACCTCGATGGCGAACCGGTGGTCGACCTCTGGGGCGGGCACCGCGATCTGGCGCGCACCCAGCCCTGGCAACGCGACACCCTGGCCAACGTGTGGTCGTGCAGCAAAGGCGTGGCAGCGACCGCGGTGGCGCTGCTGGTGGAGCGCGGCACACTTGCCTACGACGCGCCGCTGGCGACCTACTGGCCGGAGTTCGCGGCCAACGGCAAGGCCGCCATCACGCTCGACCAGGTGTTGTCGCACCAGGCCGGGCTCGATGGCGTGCAGGTCGATATGGCGCTCCCCGACCTGTATGCAGGCACGCCGTTCACCGACGCGCTGGCCGCCATGGCGCCGCTGTGGGAACCGGGCAGCCGCTGCGTCTACCACCCGGTGACCTTCGGGCACCTGCTGGGCGAGGTGGTGCGCCGCGTCGATGGCCGCAGCCTGGGGCGTTTCATCGCCGACGAAATCGCCGCGCCGCTGGGTTTGTCTTTTTTTGTCGGCCTGCCGCAGGAGCATGACCACCGCGCGGCGGAGATGTCCGGTGACGATGCGATCTACGCCGCCCACGACGAAGGCCTGAAGAGCCCTTACCCGGTTTCGTTTCGCAACCCGGAACTGTTTGCCGACACGCCCAATGCGCGAGCCTGGCGTGCCGCCGAGATACCGGCCGCCAACGGCCACGCCGATGCACGGTCGCTGGCCCGGATGTACGGTGCGCTGGCGCGCGGCGGCGAGATCGACGGTGTTCACCTGATCTCGCCGGCAGGCATCGCCCGCGCCGTGCGCGAGCGGTTCCGCGGCATCGACGCCTGTTCGCTGGGCGCCACCGTGTTTGCCGCCGGTTACCGCGTCGACTCCATCGGTTTCGGGCCGTCGGTGGGGCCCGGCAATTTCGGCCATACCGGCTGGGGCGGATCGGTGGCCTTTGCCGACCCGACGCACCGGCTGGGTTTCGCTTTCGTCACCAGCCGCCTGCTGGCGTTTCCCGATGGCATCGACCCGCGGCGGCAACGGTTGTTGCAGGCGGTGTACGCGGCTTTTTAGGCAACGATACCCGGTAGTTCCTTCATGGGTCCGACGCCCGCAACCAATCCCGCGTCGAGATCACGCCACTGGGTCGTTCGCCCGGTCAGGCAGCCTTGCCACTCTGCTTGTCGGCGTACATCGCTGTATCGGCTTCAGCCAGCAGCGCGGCAACTTCGTCGGGGCGCTGGCCGTCGTAACGAACACAGCCGACGCTGAAACGGATGTCGTAGCGGCTTGCGGCCATGCCGTTTCGCAGCGCGATCATCGCGCGCAGTCGCTGAGTCGACGGTTCGGACTGCTCCACGGTGGCATTGATCAACAGCACGACGAATTCGTCACCGCCCAGGCGTCCGATCACATCGCTTTTGCGAAACGCCTGGCGCAGCGCTTGCGTAAAGCTGACGAGGGCGCGATCTCCTTTCGCGTGGCCAAACGTGTCGTTGACCTGCTTGAAGCCGTCAAGATCAAAAAACAGCATCGTCGCCGGCAAGCCCCGGCGTTGGCAAACATTCAGGGCATGCTGCGCCAGCGCCTCGAACCCACGGCGGTTCGAGATCATCGTCAATTCGTCCACGCTCGCGAGTTCAATCGCGGCGAGTTCCTGCTCCACCATCCGTGTCAGGTCGCGCGGCAGTTCGTGGTCGTTTGCGTCTCAGGCCTGTTGCCTGTTCTTGCCCGGATTTCCCCCCAAGTGTCCGACGACCCGAAAACACCACCACATCCCGAACAGGCCGAAGGCGATCACGCCCAGCCCATATCCCGCCAGTGCGCCCTTGGCACCGAACCACGACTGCCCCAGCCAGACGAACGGGATCACGCCCAGCGTCGCGCGGCCCCAGTTCAGTGCCGTCGAGTAGAACGCGAACCCCAGGTTGTTGAAGGCCGCGTTGGCCACGAACAGGGCGCCGTTGAACAGGAAGCTGCCGGCCACGTAGATGCAGAAGAACACGATGAGTTCGCGCGCCAGGCCGTGGGCCTGGAACAGGTCGGCGATCCGGTTGCTGCCCAGCGCCATCAGGATCCAGACGGTGAGTGCATAGACCAGGGTGACCAGCAGCGCGTCGCGCACGGTGGAGGTAACCCGGTCGAAACGCTGGGCGCCGAAATTCTGTCCGATGATCGGGCCGATCGCGCCCGACAGGGCGAACAAGACGCCAAACGCAACCGGGATGATGCGCTGGATCACGGTCCAGCCGGCAATCGCCTCGTCACCGTAGCGGGAGATGGTTTCGGTCACGAAGGCATTTCCGATCGGCGTGGCGATCTGGGTCAAAACGGCGGGCAGCGCAATCGCCATGAAAGGCGCGAGTTCGCGCAGCACCAGCGCCGTATCGGGCCGGGCCACCAGCTTGTGCACGCGCCACAGGCCGTGCAGCCCGATCAGGACCATGGCCACGCGCACGATGATGGTGGCGATCGCGACACCGTGCAGTTCCAGGCCCAGCCCCAGGATCAGCAGCGGGTCCATCACCAGCGCCGTGGCGGCCGCGCCCAGCGTCACGTACATGGCGCGGCGCGCATCGCCGGTGGCGCGCAGCAGTCCCGACAGGCACATGCCGACACCCAGCAGGGGCCAGGACGGCAACACGATGCGCATCAGCGTCGCGGCGCGCTCCAGGGTCTGGCCCCGTGCGCCCAGCAGATGCAGGGCAGGTTCGATCAGCGGGTAACCGACCAGGGCCAGCAGGGCCATGCAGGTGCCGACGATGATCAGCGAGGCGCCGGCGATCTGGCGCGCCTGTGCCAGCTGGCCACGCCCGAGTGCGCGCGAGGTCAGTGCCGTGGCGGCGATCGACAGGCCGATCGCCATCGACGTGGCCAGGAACAGCAGCGTGGTTGCATAACCCAGCGCGGCCGTCAGATCGGGCCGGTGCAGCAGCGTGATGTAGAACAGGTTCAGCGCATCGACCGCGAAAACCGCCACCAGGCCGATCGAACCGGCAGCGGTCATCCGGATCACATGGCCCAGCGTCGAGCCGGTGACGAGTCGACCCTTGGGCTCGGCAGCAGCAGCGCCGTCGGCGGGTTTGTGCATGAGGGTATCGTGCCGGCGGGCTCACGGCCCGGCCAGCCAAGCTACCGGCGCGGCGCTCAACCGCGCACTTCCCCGTTGCCCAGCACCACGTATTTCAGCGAGGTCAGGCCCTCGATGCCCACCGGCCCGCGGGCATGGAACTTGTCGGTGCTGATGCCGATTTCGGCGCCCAGGCCGTATTCGAAACCGTCGGCGAAGCGGGTGCTGGCATTGACCATCACGCTGGCCGAGTCGACCTCGCGCAGGAAACGCTGCGCATGCATGTGGTCGCGCGTGAGGATGGCGTCGGTGTGGTGGCTGCCGAAATGGTTGATATGGGCGATCGCCGCATCCAGGTCATCCACCACCTTGATGCTGATGATGGGCGCCAGGTATTCGGTGAACCAGTCCTGCTCGGTGGCATCGACCAATTTGGCCTGCGCCAGGCCGGCCAGCAAGGCGCGGCTATCGGCGCACACGCGCATCTCGACGCCCTTGGAGGCGTAGAGGGCAGCGATCTTCGGCAGGAAGTCGGCGGCAACGCCACGCGCGACCAGCAGGCTCTCGCTGGCGTTGCAGGGGCTGTATTTCTGGGTCTTGGCATTGTCGGCCACGGTCACCGCCATCGCGATGTCGCACGGGTCGTCGACATACACATGGCAGTTGCCGTCCAGGTGCTTGAGTACCGGCACCTTGGCGCCCAGGCTGATGCGTTCGATCAGGCCCTTGCCGCCGCGCGGAATCGCCATGTCCACGTATTGCGGCATGGTGATGAGTTCACCCACCACCGCCCGGTCGGTGATCTGCACCAGTTGCACGCCGTCGGCTGGCAGGCCACTGGCCTGCAGCGCCTGTCGCACCAGCAGCGCCAGTGCCTTGTTCGATTCGATCGCCTCCGATCCGCCGCGCAGAATGCAGGCATTGCCGCTCTTGATCGCCAGGCTGGCCGCCTCGATCGTGACGTTGGGCCGGCTCTCGAACACCATGGCGAAAACGCCGATCGGCACCCGCATCTGACCTACCCGGATACCGCTGGGTTGCTGCACCATGCCGCTGATCTGACCGATCACGTCGGGCATGGCCGCAAGTTGTTCGCAACCCTGCGCCACGGTCTCCAGCACCTTGGGCGTGAGCCGCAGCCGGTCAGCCATCGGCGCCGACAGGCCGGCGGCGGTGGCGCGTTCGAGGTCCAGCGTATTGGCCGCCTGCAGGGCCGGCAGTTCGCTGCGCAGCAGGGCCGCCAGCGCGCGCAGGCAGGTGTTGCGTTGCGCGGCCTGCGCCTTGGCCATTGCGCCCGATGCAGTGCGTGCCTGCTGGCCCAGCGTCTGGCTGTATTGGGCGATGTTGACGGCGTTCATATGGGGATTTTCTCACGCTGCAAGTGCGGGCCCGCCATTTCAACGCGCCGCGCAGGCTCCGCACAGGCCCATGGCCAGCCGGTGCAGCGCCTGCCACGGGTCGGTCGGCCAATCGGGCAACTTCAGTCCCTTGACGATGCCGTCGACCCGATGCGCCTGCACCAGCAGGTCGGCCAGCAACGCTGCATCCAGGCGTGGCAGCACCCGCTCGAACAGCCGCTCGCGCGCACCCCAGACGCGATGCTCGCGCAGTGCCATCGGCAGCGGGCGGCCATCGGCCATCGCGTCGCGTACCCGCTTGAGTGCCCGGATATCCTCCGACAAGCTGTAGTGCACCAGCACCGGCGCCTCGCCCTCGGCCTGCAGGCCGCCGAGCATGCGTTGCACCCGTGCATGTTGCCCGGCGAGCACTGCCTCGCCGAGCTTGAACACGTCGTAACGCGCCACGTTGAGCACCGCGCGCTCGATGTCTTCGAATCCGAGTTCGCCGCTCGGGTAGAGCAAGGCCAGCTTCTGGATCTCCTGGTGCGCCGCCAGCAGGTTGCCCTCCACCCGGTCGGCGAAGAACTGCAGGCTGCGCTGGCCTTCCACGCCGGGCTTGACGCGCTGGTCCTGGCGCGCCAGGCGTTGTGCCAGCCATTGCGGCAATGCGCTGCGCTCGACCGGTTCGAGAGCGACCGAGACGCCGTGGCGCTCCAGCGTACCGAACCAGGCGCCGCTGCGCGTGGCCTTGTCCAGCCGGGGCAGTATCACGATCGTCAGCAGATCGTCGTTGCCCTGGCCCTGTTCGCACAACTGCTGGATCGCGGAGCTGCCGTCCTTGCCCGGCTTGCCGGTCGGAATGCGGATCTCGACGATTTGCTTGTCGGCAAACAGGCTCAGCGAGCCGCCGGCGGCGAGCACTTCGCTCCAGTCGAAATGCGCGCCCGACACGGTGTGCGAGGTCCGCTCGCTGAAACCGGCGGCGCGCGCCGCGGCGCGGATCGCGTCGGCCGCCTCCTGCACCAGCAGCGGCTCGTCACCGTGCAGCGTGTACAGGCTGCGCAGGCCCTTGCTCAGGTGCTGGGGCAGTTGGCCAGCGGCAAGTTGCATGGTCGTTTCCTTGGGCGCGCTGTGTGCGCCGGGTCGGTCACAACGATTTGAGCGCCGCCAGGCGCCGGATCAGCTGCTGCACGATGTCGGACTGCATGTCGCGAAACATCAACCCCTCCTCGGCCTCCTTGGCCAGCACGGCGGATTCGTTGAAGCTGATGTCACGCTGTATCAACAGATCGGTCGGTGCGATCAGTTCCTTGCCCTGGGGCGTGCGCAGCCGGAAACGCAGGCGGCTGCGCAGCTGGAACTCGCGCACCTGGCCGGACGAGTTCACACCCACCACGGTCTTCTCGCGCGCTTCAGACAGGATGTCGAGCACTGCTTCGGCACTGGGCAGCAGCTTCGGATCGTCGATCAGTTTCAACGCGCCGAGCGAGGCCAGGTTACGCTTGATCTCGTTGCCGAACGGCGAGGTCTCGCCCGCGTTCACAAACAGCGAGCGAAACGCCAGCTCGGGCGCGTCGCGCAGCGCGAAGCCACAGCCGGCCAGTGCCATGGCGATACCTGCGAAGAGTATCTGCCGGCGTCGCATCAGGTGACCAGGTTGACCAGCCGACCGGGCACCACGATGACCTTGCGCACCTTGGCGCCCTGGGCGTGGCTGGCAAAGACCTCGCTGTGCACCGCCGCATGTTCGATCGCCTGCCGGCTGGCATTGCTGGGCACCCGGATCGAGCCACGCAGCTTGCCGTTGATCTGCAGCACCAGCTCGAGCTCGTCCTGCTGCAGTGCCGTCAGGTCGACCTCGGGCCAGGGCGCATCGAGCAGCTCGCCGTGCGCTCGGACGTAACCGAGTTCGTCCCACAAAGCCTGGGTGATATGCGGCGTGACCGGGTACAAGGAGCGCAGCAGGATGCCGAAGCACTCGCGCAGCGCCACCGATTCGCCGGTGCCGCCGTCGGACTTGAAGTCTTCCAGCGCATTGAGCATTTTCATCGCGCCCGAGACCACGGTGTTGTACTGCATGCGCTGGTAGTCGTAGTCCACCTGCTTGAATACGCCATGGATCTCGCGCCGCAGGTCGGCAGCCGCCTTGCCGTGGACCGTGTTCGGGGCCATTGCCAGCGGCATGTCGGCCAGCTTGACGCCGAAGTTCCAGACCCGGCGCAGGAAACGGTACGAGCCCTCCACGGCTGCATCGTTCCACTCCAGCGTGGTTTCGGGCGGCGCGGTGAACATGGTGTACAGGCGCGCGGTATCGGCGCCGTATTTCTCGATCAGGTCCTGCGGATCGACGCCGTTGTTCTTGCTCTTGCTCATCGTGCCCACGCCTTCGTAGGTCACGGCCGCGCCGTCGCTCTTGCGTTTGGCGCCGATCACCTTGCCAGCTTCGTCGTGGATATCCTCGACGTCCCGCGGCCAGAAATACTCGATGCCCCCGCCCGGGTTCTTGCGCGAGTAGATGTGGTTGAGCACCATGCCCTGGGTCAGCAGCTTGGTGAACGGCTCATCGACGTCGAGCAGGCCCAGGTCGCGCATGACCTTGGTCCAGAACCGGGCATACAGCAGGTGCAGGATGGCGTGTTCGATGCCGCCGATGTACTGGTCCATCGGCATCCAGTATCGGGCGCCGTCGGCGACCATGGCCTGCTCGTTGCGCGGATCGCAGTACCGCATGAAGTACCAGGAACTATCGACGAATGTGTCGAGGGTGTCGGTCTCGCGCCGCGCCGGCTTGCCGCAGACCGGGCAGGTCACGCCGGCATGGAAACCGGCATGGTGATTGAGCGGGTTGCCTGAACCGTCCGGAATGCAGTCCAGCGGCAGCACCACGGGAAGGTCCTGCTCCGGCACCGGCACCGCGCCGTGCTCGTCGCAATGGATGATCGGGATCGGCGTGCCCCAGTAACGCTGCCGGCTCACGCCCCAGTCGCGCAGCCGCCAGGTCGTGATCTTCTCGCCCAGGCCGCGGGTGTGCAGTGCATGTGCGATGGCGTCGACCGCCTCCGGATACGACAGGCCGCTGAAGTTGTCGGAGTTGATGGTCACGCCGCGCTGCTTGTCGCTGTACCAGTCCTGCCAGTTGTCGTAGTCGTAGGTGTAGCCGTCGATCAGCACCACCTCGACGATCGGGATGCCGTATTTCTTGGCGAAGATGAAGTCGCGTTCGTCGTGCGCCGGCACACCCATGACAGCACCGTCGCCGTAACCCATCAGCACATAGTTGCCGACCCACACTTCGATCTGTTGCCCGTTCAGGGGGTGGGTCACCTGCAATCCGGTGCGCATGCCCACCTTCTCGCGCAGGGCCAGTTCGGCCTCGGTCGTGCCGCCGCGTTTGCACTCCTCGATGAAGGCCGCCAGCGCGGGGTCGGTTGCCGCGGCATGGGTGGCCAGTGGATGCTCGGGCGCCACCGCGCAGAAGGTCGCGCCCATGATGGTGTCGGCGCGGGTGGTGAACACATGCATGCGCCCGCCGCCGATCAGCGCGCCCGTGGCATCCAGGATGGCGTGGGTGAAAGCGAAACGCACGCCTTCGCTCTTGCCGATCCAGTTCTCCTGCATCAGCTTGACGCGTTCCGGCCAGCCCGGCAAGTGGCTCTGCACCTGGTCCAGCAGTTCCTCGGCGAAGTCGGTGATCTTGAGGTAATACCCCGGAATCTCGCGTTTCTCGACCGGTGCACCGGTACGCCAGCCCTTGCCGTCGATCACCTGTTCGTTGGCCAGCACGGTCTGGTCCACCGGGTCCCAGTTCACGACCTGGGTCTTTCGGTAGGCAATGCCCTTTTCCAGCATCTTCAGGAACAGCCACTGGTTCCACTTGTAGTAGCTCGCATCGCAGGTGGCGATCTCGCGGCTCCAGTCGATGGCCAGCCCCAGCGCCTGCATCTGCTTCTTCATGTAG
>CAZADK010000129.1:5983-9166 GCA_964483855.1 uncultured Rhodoferax sp. | reverse complement strand
CAGCGCGCGCGCTGCCAGCACGTAGACCTCTTCGCGCCGGCTCAGCACTTCGCCCCGTACCAGGCGCGCAAAGCCGGGCCACCAGCCCAGCGAGATCGCGATCACCATGTTCAACGTACCCGCACCCAGCGCGGCGGCCACCGCCATCGCGAGGATCAGACCCGGCAAGGTGAGCTTGAGGTCGGCCAGGCGCATCAGTACCTCGTCCGTCCAGCCGCCCAGGTAGCCGGCGAACGCACCCACGATGGTGCCCACTGCTGCCGCCAGCAGGACAACGGCCAGCCCGGCGAACAACGAGATGCGCGCGCCGCCCAGCACCAGCGAAAACACATCCTGGCCCAGTTCATTAGTGCCCATCCAGTTGCTCCAGGACGGCGGCTTGAAACGCATCGCGGTGTCGATGCTGCCGGTGATGTGGTCCGGAAAGGGCGCCATGCTGTTGCCAGCTGCGGCCACCAGCAGCAGCAGCAGCACCAGTACCAGCCCGACGATCGACAGGCTGCTCTGGCGCATGCGGTAGAAGGCGCGCCGCCAGGCATCACGACGCGCACGCGACGCGCCCTGCGCCAGTTCCGCAGTGTCCAACGGAAGAGTCGTCATCATCGCAGCTGCACCTTCGGATTGATGACGCCGTACAGCAGGTCGATCACCAGGTTGAACACCACGAACATGGTGCCGATGGACAACACCACCCCCATGACCGGCATGAAATCCTGGGTCAGGATCGACTTGGTGGCGTACAGGCCCACGCCGGGCCAGTCAAACACCGTTTCGACCAGCACCGTGCCGCCGAGCAGCCAGCCGAAATACAGGCCGATCACCGTGAGCGTAGACGACAGCGCATTGCGCAGCACATGCTTGAACAACAGCTTGCGCGGCGGAATGCCCAAGGCACGGGCGGTGAGCACATAGTCCTGCTGCAGCACCTCCATGGTCGACGCACGCATCATGCGGGTGATGGTGGCCAGCGGCGACAGGCTCATGGCGATGGCTGGCAGGGCCAGGTGCTGCAGCGCCAATAACAAGGCCTGCATGTCTCCGGCGATCAAGCTGTCGAGGGTGAGCATGCCGGTCACTGACGGTGGTGGACTGAGTGTGAGCGGGAAACGCCCGCCCAGCGCCGCCCACCCCAGCCACATCGCAAACACGAGCTGCAAAATCAGCCCGAGGAAAAAGCGCGGCATCGAGATCGACGCCAGCGAGGCCAGCCGCACCAGGTAGTCGATCCAGCCGTTGCGCCGCACCGCCGCCAGCAGGCCGAGCAGGATGCCAGCGACCACGGCGATCAGCATCGCCGCCAGCACCAGCTCCAGCGTGGCCGGAAGGTAGACCTTGAGATCTTCCAGCACCGGCCCGCGGGTCTGCAGCGAACGGCCCCAGTCGCCTTGCAGCAGACCGGTGAGGTAGCGCCAGTACTGCAGCGGAATCGGCTGATCGAGCCCGAACTCCGCCGACAGCGCGGCGATCTCCTCCCGGCTGGCATTCGGGCCGGCGGCCAACATCACCGGGTCGCCTGGCAACAGCCGCCCGATGGCAAACACCATCATTGACAGGCCCAGCAGTACCGGGACCAGCAGCACAACGCGGCGCAGGATGTAGGCAAACACGGGCGACGGGTCCGCGGTAAGGCAGCAGGCTTACTTCAGCGAAAGCTTCTGCAGGTCGATGGCGTTGCTGGCCACCGGCGTGAAGCTGAAGCCTTGCACCGTGTCGCGCATGGCGATGCGCCGCTTTTCAAGAACACCGAAGATGTCGGGCGCGTCGTCCACCACCATCTTCTGGAATTCGGTGTAGATCGCCAGGCGCTTCTTCGGGTCGATCTCGCCGCGGCCCTTCTCGATCAGCGCATCCACCTTCGGGTTCTTGTACACCGGGTTTTGCCAATTGCCATTACGCGAGCTGTGATAGGCCGCGTAAGCAACGTTGTCCGGGTCGGCATAGTTGCCAGTCTGGTACACCGGGAAAAAGTCGGCCGTCGTCGCGGGCGTCTTCGTCGAGGCCACCATGTCGGGCCAAACCATGGGCTTGATCTCCAAATCGATGCCGATCTTCTTGAGGCTGTCCAGTAGCACCAACGACCACTGCCGCTGTTGCTCCAGGCCGGTCACATGCACCATCGTCAGCTTGACGCCGCCGTTCGGGTACTTGGATTTGGCCATGTAGGCCCTGGCAGCCTCCAGGTCAGTGCGCGGCACCTTGAGCTTGGGGTCGCTCATCAGGCCAGGGGGCAGCGGGCCGACCATCAGTTCGGCGTAACCGGCGGCATCCAGCATGCCCTTGTAGTTGAAGGCATGCGACACGGCCTTGCGCAAGTTCGCGTCGGCCAGTGGGCCGGACTCGGTGTTCATCTTGATGCTGAAGGTGCGGAACTCGGGCTCCAGGATGCGCACCACGCCCGGGCGGTCTTTCAGGGCGTCCATGTCCTCGCTGGTCAGGTCGACCGCGATATGAGCGTCACCACGGGCCAGCATCAGGCGCTGCGAGGAGGTCTCGCGCACGATCTTCCAGATGGCGCCGTCGAGGTTGCCGCCCGCCTTCCAGGGCTGGGCCACGCGCTCGAACTCGTACAGATTGCCCTGCTCGGCACGTTTGATCTTGAAGCGGCCCGAACCCGCCAGGTTCTTGCGCAGGTACTCCTGGCCGTCGTCCGCTCCTTTGTTGGTCTCGACCAGTACCGGGTTGACGATGAACTGCCAGGGCAGCACCGACAGAAAAGGCGCGAAGGGCTTGAGCAACTTGAACTTGACGGTCTGCACGTCGGTCGCCTCGATGCCATTGGGATCGACCACACCGGCGATCATCCAGGCGTTGCCTTTGGCCAGACGCAACGTGCGGCGCAGCGAATACGCTACCGCATTCGCGGTAACCGGTGTGCCGTCCTGGAAACGCGCAGCAGTGTCGAGCTTGAAAACATATTCCAGGCCGTCCGGCGAGACCGCCCAGGAGGCCGCCAGGTGCGGCATCACCTTGGGCGGGTTACCTTCGACCCGCACCAGGCCGTCATAGGTATTGCGCAGCAGCATAGACGCTGAGTAACCCGTGGCAACATGCGGATCGAAATTGGGGATGTCCTGCCCGCTGGCAATGACAAGAATTTTTTTGCCCTGCTGGGCCAGCGCCAGGCCGGACAGGCCGGCCGCCGATACGGCAAGCGCGGATCCAGCGGCACCCTTGAGAAGACGA
>CAZADK010000129.1:3299-5883 GCA_964483855.1 uncultured Rhodoferax sp. | reverse complement strand
CGTCGTGCGCCACGGCGGACGGCGAACGCGCAGCCGGATCACCGTAGCCCGAACCACCAGCCAGCGTGAGCACCACGAACTCGTCAGTGCGCTGCAGAGTGACCAGTTCACCGGCACCACAATCGTGCACCAGCTGCCCGTGGGCATCCTCCACGAGCCCGCGCGCAGACAAACCCGACTGCCCGCCGTGCAGGCCAGCAATATTCAGGCCCACTCCTTCTGGATAAACCGACACCAGCATGGGCAGCCCGTCGTTGTCTCGCTTGCGCAGACGGACCCGCTGCGCAAGCCCGCCGCGGTGTTGGCCCGCGCCGCCGGAGTCAGGCACAAAGGCCTTTTCCATCACCACGATGGGCGCACGGGTCTCGATCATCTCGATCGACGTGTTGGCAGCCGAAGTCGGGTACAGCAGTCCGGACTTGCCATCCGACCCGGCATTGGCGCCCTGCCCGCCGCCGCTGAACAACATGTCGGAGTAGGTAGCACCAGTGGCGTCCTTGCCGTAAACCGTCATTGCTACCGGCAGCCCGGTGAAGGCCTGCACCTGCGCTGGCGCGGCTGTGGCCAGCGCCTGGAAGATGTTGGGCGCAATGTACCAGCCAGTACGGGTGCGGATGGCCACCGAGGCCGGGTATTCGCAGTTGAGGATCGAACCCGCAGGCGCCTTCACGCTGAACGGCCGGTAGCAGCCCGCGTTGCCGCGCACGCCCGGCGTGAGCATGCATTTGAGCGGGTAGGTTGCATGTGCCTCGGTGTAGTTCAGCGTCGAGTTCAGCCCGCCCTGTGACAGCTGCGGCGGTGCGCCGGCGAAATCGATCTCGATGCTGTCGCCCGCCACGGTGAGCTTCATCGGGAAACGCATCGGCTCGCCCAGCGGGTTGCTCCACATGACCGACTCGTAGGCGCCATCAGGCAGCCGCGCAATCGCCTCGCGCATAGCGCGCTCGGAACGTGACTGCACCACCTCGGCAAGCGCCGCCAGGTCCTGCATGCCGTAGTCGTGCATGAAGGACAGCAGACGCTCCGCTCCCATGGCGTTGGCCGTCAGGAAGGAATGGATGTCGCCCAGCACCTGCTCTCCATTGCGCACGTTCTGCCGAAGCAGCGTGACCAGCGTCTCGTTGATGCGGCCGCCTTCGACAAACTTCATCGGCGGAATCTGCAGGCCTTCCTCGTAGATCTCGCGCGCACGCAGCGAGTCCTTGGTGCCGCCGATGTCGGACACATGGCCCACCGTGCCCAGCAGACCGACCACGCGGCCATCGAGGAATACCGGCGTCACGATGGCAATGTCGAACAGGTGCCCGGCACACAGCCAAGGGTCATTGGTGATGAGTACGTCGCCGGGCTGCATCGAGGACGCCGGGAAACGCTCCAGCAGGGCCTTCACGGCGCGCGGCAGTGTCAAGTTGAACACCGGCATGGCACGCGGTGAATGTGCAAGCGTCTCGCCCTCGGGGCTGAGGATCTCGCAGGCAAAGTCCTGGGCCTCGGAGATGACCAGCGAAAACGCCGTGCGGCACACCGTGAGCCACATCTCCTCAACCACGTTGACCAGCCGGCTCCACATGATCTCGAGTGCGATCGGATCCGCCTCGATGCGGGCGATGGCCTCCTGCAAGGGCGTCTCGTGCGTGACGGTGACCGGGCGCGCCGCGGGCGTGCCAACGGCGATGCGCAGGTTCAACGTGGCGTCGACCTCTACCGCGTCGAGCGGGCCGACCACGGTCGTGGCCTCGCGCTCCTCCACGATGCACGGGCCGTGCAAGTGCGTACCGGGCTGCAGCGCGTCGCGGTCGTAGATCGGAGTGTCCAGGAAACCGTCGCCGAACCAGGCTTTCCGGCTGCCCTTGCGCGCGTCACGTATGCCGTTGGCAGCCAGGGCGCCTGATATCGCAAGCTCCGGCACCGGTCCGGAGCAGTTGACGCGAAAGTTGATGGCCTCGAAGCGTGCTGATGGCGGCACCGCGGTGTAACGCGTACGGTAGGCCAGCTCGAAGAAGGCGCGCAATTCGGGCACCTGCGCCGGGCCGATGTCGCCGGTCGGCAAAGCCACGCGGATGTCGTGCATCTGGCCCACCAGACGCATGTCAGCCCAGCGTGTCACCGTGATATCGGAATCGGGCACACCCGCAGCCCGCAACTGTGCGCGGCCCTGGCCCTCGAGCTGGTCCAGGACCTGGTTCACGGGTGCGCCGTCCTGCAGGTCGGAGAGTTCCACCGGCATCGACTGCACCTGCTCGAAGGACAGCGGCGCCGCCAGGAAACCAAAGGCCGATGCGGCGCCCGATGCCGGTGGGATGATGACTTCCTTGACACCCAGAGCGCGCGCCACGTCGACCGCATGGGCTGGCCCTGCGCCGCCGAATCCCACCATGCTGAAGGAGCGCGGGTCCTTGCCGTGCTCGACCAGGTGCACGCGTACGGCGGCCGCCATGCTGTCGACCACCAGCGCATGGATGCCCCAGGCCGCCTGGGGCACGCTGAGCTTCAGCGGGTCGGCTACCTTGCGCATGGCGTGCTCGGCCCCTGGCAGGTCAAGGTTCATCGCGCCGCCCAGGAAGAAGCCGGGGTCGTAATAGCC
>CAZADK010000129.1:0-3289 GCA_964483855.1 uncultured Rhodoferax sp. | reverse complement strand
CTCAAGGTCGGCCCGCGCTCGGCTGGCTCCGCGCCCGGGCCGGCGTGTTATGGCCTGGGCGCGGAGCCAGCCGAGTGCGGGCCGACCTTGAGCAAGCCCAGCGCATCGATAGCGGCAATCGAACCCCCTCCGGCGCCGATCTCGATCATATCGATCACCGGTGTCTTGATCGGCAGGCCCGAGCCCTTGGTGAAACGGTGCACCCGCGCAGCTTCGAGCATCGGCATGACCTCGAACTGGCCGTTCTCGATCAATGCGGCTTTGGCCGTGGTGCCGCCCATGTCGAAGGAGATGACGTCCTTGTGGCCGGCAAGCTGGCCAAACCAAGCGGTGGCCAATCCGCCGCCAGCCGGGCCGGACTCCAGCAGCCGTATCGGGAACGCGCAGGCGGTCTGCGGCGACATCAGTCCGCCGGCGGAATGCATGAGGCGCAGGGCGCCGGCAAAGCCGCGAGCGGACAATTCGCGCTGCAGCTTTTCAAGGTAGGCGCTCATCAGCGGCTGCACGTAGGCGTTCGCAGCGGTCGTGACGGCACGCTGGTATTCGGAAATCTCGGGCACCACCGCACTCGACAGCGACAGCGCCAATTGCGGAAATTCGCGCGCGGCCAGCGCAGCCACCTGCTGCTCATGCACCGGGTTGCGGTATGCATGCAGAAAACACACCGCCACCGCATTCACGCCCGCAGCGACCAGGCGTGCCAGGCAGGCGCGTGCCCCGGGCAGATCCAGCGGCTGGATCACGCGACCCTGGCTGTCCAGCCGCTCGGCCACCTCCAGGCGCCGGTCGCGCGGCACCAACGGCTCGGGGAACTGCAGGAACAGGTCGTAGATGTCGTAGCGCTGCTCGGTGCCCATTTCCAGGATGTCGCGGAAACCGGCAGTGGTGAGCAGCCCCATGCGTGCGCCACCCTTTCGCTCGATGATGGCGTTGGTAACCAACGTGGTGCCGTGCACGATGTCGCCCACGTCGGTCAGCGTGATCGCGGCCTTGTGCATCAGCTCCTCCAGCCCGATCAGCGCCGAGCGCGACGGATCGTCGGCCGAAGTCAGCCGTTTGTGCAGGTGCACGCGGCCGTCCTGCCGGTCGAAAAGCACAAAGTCGGTGAAGGTGCCGCCGATGTCGAAACCGACTCGCCAGCGCGGGTTGCCAGGGGGATGGGCATTCATAGGGGGGTCCTCGTGATGTCGGAACGGGCCTGCAGCAGGGCCTCGGTGATGGAGCGGAGTTCGACTGCGTCGACGGTCGCCTCCGGGTAGGTGATGCAGAAACTGAGCACTTCTTCCGTACGCTCGTCGCGCACGGCCACGGCCAAGGCGCCAATGCCCTTGCCAGCCTCGTCATGCGATTCGGCATAACCGCGCTCGCGCACCTGGGCCAGGCGTGAAAACAATTCGTCCATCGTGACAGGGGATTGAGGCGTGGCCTGAGAAACCTGGCCGTCGAGCAACTCACGCACGGCATCGTCGTGCAGGGTCGCCAGCAGCGCGCGCCCGGTTGCGCAGGCATCCACATACAGCGGGTTACCGCCCATGAACACACCCACTTGCAACGGGTTGCGACCGGCATGGTGCGTCAAGCCGACCATGCGCCGGCCGTATCGCGCCGACACGAAACCCGCATGCCCGCATTGCTCTGACACGCGCGACACCGCCGCATGCGCGCGCGCGCCCAAAGTTTGCCCGACACTGGCCAGTTCGCCCAGCCCCACCAGCAGGACCCCGGGGCTGTAGCCACGGCCGTCGCGCGCGCTGTCCAGCAGGCCAGCCTCGCGCATCGCGCGCAGCAGGCGCGACACATTGCTCTTGGGCAGGCCCAGCAGTTGCGCCACCTCGGTCACCGTCAGTTCGGAGCAGGTGGTCGAGAAACAACGCAGGACGTTGACAGCGGATGCAAGTATGGACATTTGTGCCAATAAATGGAACTCTATTTCTATTTTTTGGGATTTTGTTTCCAACCAAGTCCGCCAGCAACAGGGTTTTCCCGTAGTGATACTGGGAATCGGGGCCTTCGCGCCAGGTGCGTAAGTGCACGCGGAAGGATCCACACAAGCAACTGCGCAGCGGTCCATTCACGTCGGCGCGGTCGGGCGCTGAACGCGTCGCCGGACCTGCGGTGCCCGGTGGCGTGCCGCCGCCGTCGCCCGCGGCGTGCAGTGCCGGGTCGGGCGAGGCACGCTGGGCTTGCGGACAGCGCGAAGCGCGTTCGTCAACTCACGCATCGCCACGGTCCGGGCGGATGGAGCGAAGCGAGCACAGCGAATCTGGCGATGCGATCGCAAGAAAGGCTGGGCGCGATTTGTTTGTCGCTCCAGGAGTCAGAAAACCAGGTCGATGAACAGTGACAATTTTGGCCACGGCGCGACTCACCCACGGGGCGAGTGCGCTGTCCACCCGATCGCACCCCGCCGGACACGCCATGCGGCGTTGTTCGTCCTTGCGCACGGATGTGCGCGGCGTCCTCTGGGCTTGCGCTGGTCTCAGGGGCCGAGCGTGACAAATGGCTCGGCGCATCTCAGTTCCACAGTCGCTTGCCGGGATAAACGGGCCACCACTTGCAAAGCCGGCCGTTTCGGCGCATTGTCCACGCAGGCATCACGCCTTGCACCGGAGAAAATCATGTTCCAGCCCCGTTGTGTCATGTCGCGCTCCGGATGCTTCCGGGCACTTGTATCGATGGTCCTGTCGGCCATGGTGCTGCTGGCCCATGCCGACACCACCACGGCCCGGCCGGCCGAACCCAGCCTTGCCGCCTATGCCAGGGCCCATGCGGCCGTCGTCGGGCTGCGCACCACGGTTTCAGACGAGGCGCGTTCTGCCGAATCACTCGGCAAGCAACGCGCCGGTTCGGGCATCGTCATCGGCAAGGACGGGCTGATCCTGACCATCGGCTACCTGATGCTTGAGGCCGACAACATCCAGATCGTCACGAAAGACAACAAGACCTTCCCAGCGCGGGCGGTGGCCTACGACCAGGCGACCGGTTTCGGCCTGGTGCGCACGTTGCTTCCACTCGAAGGCCTCGAGCCGGTCGGCTTCGGGCCGCTGGACGAGCTGCGCAGTGGTGAGCCGCTGATGGCGGTCTCCGGCATCCAGCCCGACGGCGACGACGGCGATGTCAACATGGTCTACCTGGTCGGCAAGCGCGCCTTCTCCGGTTATTGGGAATACCACATCGACTCGGCGGCCTTCACCAGTCCGCCGATCGCCAACCATTCGGGCGCGGCGCTTTTCAACCAACGCGGTGAACTGGTGGGTGTCGGCAGCCTGTTGGTGGGCGATGCCATGGG
>CAZADK010000128.1:6189-9198 GCA_964483855.1 uncultured Rhodoferax sp. | reverse complement strand
GTGGTCAACCTGGCGCACGGCAGCTTCTACATGCTCGGCGCCTACCTGGCATTCGCGTTTTCCACCCTGTTCGGCAGCCTGACGCTGGCGATCATCGGGGGTACCGCGCTCGCGGTGCTATTTGGCCTGGCACTGGAATGGCTGCTGTTCCGACATTTCTACCACCGGGACCACCTGGACCAGGTGCTGTTGACCTTTGGCCTGATCTACATCTTCGAGGAGATGCGCTCACTGCTCTGGGGTGACGACGTGCACGGTGTGCCGGTTCCCGAATTGCTGCGTTTCTCGATACCGCTGACCGAAAACCTGTCCTATCCGGTATACCGGTTGTTCATCGCCGGCCTGTGCATCTTGCTGGCGGTGGGCCTGTACCTGCTGATCTCCAAGACCAGGCTGGGCATGAAAATCCGTGCCGGCGCATTCAACCGCGACATGGCCGAAGCGCTGGGTGTCAACATCAAGCTCATCCATGCAGTCGTCTTCGCGCTGGGCGTGGGACTGGCGGCATTTGCCGGCATCATTGCCGCACCGATCTCCAGCGTCTATCCGAACATGGGCTCCCAGGTGCTGATCATGTGTTTCGTGGTGGTCGTGATCGGAGGCATCGGCTCGGTGCGGGGCGCACTGATCTCGGCGTTGCTGGTGGGCCTGGTCGACACCTTCGGCAAGGTGCTGCTGCCGCAGGTCGCAGGCATGCTGGTCTACATGTTGATGGCTGGCGTGTTGCTGTGGAAGCCGGAAGGCTTGTTCAAGCAATGAGCGCAGCCAAATCCAACCTCGAACGCCTGCCGCGCGGCGTGCAAGTGGCGCTCTGGCTCGGCCTGCTGGCACTGGTCGCCTTCCCCTTCGTCGGCACCGAGTTCTACACCCAGATGGTCACGCGCATGATGATCCTGGCGATCTTTGCGATGAGCCTGGACCTGCTCCAGGGCGTGACCGGCATGGTCTCGCTCGGCCATGCCGCCTATTTCGGGCTCGCCGGTTATGTGCTGGCCTTCGTGATGCCACAGTCCGAGGCGATCAGCCTGTGGTGGTCGTTGCCGCTGGCCGTGCTCGCTTCGGGCCTGGCGGCGCTGGTGATCGGTTTCTTCGTGGTGCGCACCCACGGCATCTACTTCATCATGGTGACGATGGCATTCGCGCAGATGGTGTTCTTCCTGTTCTTCGACAACCGGGCACTGGGCGGATCGGACGGCCTGTACATCTATTTCAAGCCCACCGTGGCGCTGGGCAGCGTCACGCTGCTCGACCTCGACAACAAGGTGACGCTGTACTACGTCACGCTGGTATTGCTGCTGGCGGTCTATGTCTTCTTGCGCCGCTTGTTGTGGAGCCCGTTCGGCCGTGCGCTGGCCGGTATTCGCGTCAACGAGCACCGGATGCGCGCGATGGGTTTCGGCACCTTCGGCTACAAGCTCAGCGCCTTTGCGCTGGCCGGCGCGCTGGCCGGCCTGGCCGGTTACCTGTGGGGCGTAAACACCGGCTACATCAATCCCGAACTCATGGGTTTCCACATGAGCGCCCATGCCATCATGATGGTGATCCTGGGCGGCATGGGCAACTTTGCCGGCGCCATCGTCGGCGCCTTCACATTCGAATACGTGTTGCACCTGTTCAAGGACCTGCCGTATGTCGGCCAAGTGCACCTGGGCAAACACTGGCAGCTCTGGATGGGCAGCTTCATCGTGCTGGTGGTGATGTTTGCGCCACGCGGCGTGCTGGGCATCGTGCAGGCAGTGACCAGCTGGCGCAAGACGGAGCCACGCAACGATGGCTGACGTGTTGTTGCAAGCCAGTGGGCTCACCAAGCGGTTCGGCGGCCTGGCCGCGGTCGACAACGTGTCCATCGACCTGATGCGGGACCATATCCACGCCGTCATCGGCCCCAATGGGGCCGGCAAGTCGACCTTGACCAACCTGTTGTCGGGCGACCTGCCGCCCACCTCCGGCCGGGTCGTGATCGGCAAACAAGACGTCACCGGGTGGGCGCCCGAGCGTATTGCCCGCCAGGGCCTGGGCCGCAGCTACCAGAAAACCAACATCTTCCTGCCCTTCAGCGTCTGGGACAACGTGTTCCTGGCCGCGCAATCGCGCGACCCGCAGCAGCCGTGGAATCCGCTGCGCTGGTTGCGGCCTGCGGCACGTTCGGCCGGGGCGCGCCAGCGCTGCAGTGCCGCCATCGAGATGGCGGGCCTGCAGGAGCGGCGCGACGCGATCGCCGCCACCATCAGCCATGGCGAGCAGCGCCAGCTCGAAATCGCCATGACACTGGCCACCGAGCCGCAGGTGCTGCTGCTCGACGAACCGCTGGCCGGCATGGGTGTGGCCGAGGCCGAACGCATGGTCGCGCTGCTGCTGCGTATCAAGAAGGACCACGCCATCTTGCTGGTCGAACACGACATGGACGCGGTGTTCACACTGGCCGACTCCCTGACCGTGATGGTCAACGGCCAGGTCATCGCCAGCGGCACGCCCGATGCCGTGCGCGGCGACGCCACCGTGCAGGCAGCCTACCTGGGCGAGGAGCATTGACATGCGGGCCAACGGAGACCTGTCGTGAGCACGACTGCGCTGATCGAGGCCCGCGGCATCAACAGTTTCTATGGCGCAAGCCATGTCCTGCGCGGCATTGATTTTTCGGTGGTCAGCGGCGAGACCATCGGCCTGATGGGACGCAACGGCATGGGCAAGAGCACCTTGCTCAAGAGCATCATGGGCCTGGTCAAGCCCCGCTCGGGTCACGTGCAGATCATGGGCCGCGACATGACCGGCCGCCCGCCGCACGAGATCGCGCAGCTGGGTATCGCCTATGTTCCGGAGGGGCGGGGCATCTTCGGCAATCTGAGCGTGGTCGAAAACCTCAAGATGGCCGCCCGTGCGGGGAGCACCGAAGCGGCGCGTGCGCGGTCCAAGGCCGGGCAGGACTGGCACTTTGAGCGCGTGTTGGAGACCTTCCCCCGTCTCAGGGAGCGCCTGGGCCACGGCGGCCAGCAACTCAGTGGTGGCGAG
>CAZADK010000128.1:0-6179 GCA_964483855.1 uncultured Rhodoferax sp. | reverse complement strand
GACCATTGGCCGCGCACTGATGACCAACCCCGACGTACTGATCCTCGACGAGGCCACCGAAGGCCTGGCGCCGCTGATCGCGCGCGAAATCTGGCGCATCTGCGCGCTGATCCGCGAGAGCGGCATCTCCAGCGTCATCGTCGACAAAAACTGGAAACACGTGACCCGGATCACCGACCGCAACGTGATCCTGGTCAAAGGTGAAGTGGTGTTCACGGGCAGTTCGCAGGAACTGGTCGCCAATCCCCAGTTGCTGGAGCAATACCTGGGCGTTTGATGCCGGCCCTGCCCGACCCATCACGACCCATGCCCGACCAGAACCACCTGGGTGATCTCTGGCCGCCGCGCCCTGCGCGGTTTGCCGACGGCGTGATGGTGTTTTCGCGCGCGACCTGATGGCCTGCGGCCGTCACGCGAATGGTCGCTGGGCCTGCACCGCCGAGCCGTCGCATCAAGGTTGCGGCACGGCGACCGCCAGGCGCCCCACGAGCGCCTCCAGGGTCGCGCCGACTTCCTGCTCCAGCTTGAGCGTGAACACGCCATCGCCGCGGGTGCGGCCCTGGTTCACCGCCACCACCGGCGTGCCGGCGGCCAGCGCTTGTTCGACGAATCGGTAACCCGAGTACACCATCAACGATGAACCGGCCACCAGCAGCGCATCGGAGCGCTGCAATGCGTCGCGCACCACAGCCACCCGGTTGCGTGGCACGTTCTCGCCGAAAAAGACCACGTCGGGCTTGAGCATGCCGCCACAGGCGGAACACGCCGGCACATCGAAATCCGCGAAGTCGTACGCCTGCAGGTCCGCGTCGCCATCGGGCGCGGCCAGTGCCGGCAGCCCGGCCCAGCCTGGATTGCGGCGCAACAGTTCTTCCTGCAGTGCGCGGCGCGGCGAGCGGGCGCTGCAGCCCAGGCAACACACGGTGTCGATACGGCCATGCAGATCCACCACCCGGGCGCTGCCCGCCGCGCCATGCAGGCCGTCGACGTTCTGCGTGACCAGCAGGCTCACATGGCCGGCCGCCTCCAGATCGGCCAGCGCGTGGTGCGCCGCAGTGGGCCGGGCCTGCGCCATGGTGCGCCATCCCACCATGCTGCGGGCCCAGTACCGCTGGCGCGCCAGCACATCGGCCACGAACAGCTGGAACCGCATCGGTTCGCTGCGTTTCCAGGCGCCCGTGGCATCGCGATAGTCGGGAATGCCGGCGCCGGTGCTGCAACCGGCACCCGTGAGCACCAGCAGCCTCGGATGGCGTCGCACGAATTCGGCCAACGGCGTAACCATGTCCATGGGGAAATTGTCCTGCTCCCGACGGGCGTCGGCATGCGCAGGGATATTGCCGCCGCCAGAAGACCCCTTCGAAAGGATCAGCCGGCGCCCGGCGCGGGGAGCGACGGCCGCTCGCGCCGGATCAGATAGACACCGCTGGCGATGATGACCGCGCCACCCAACAACGTCTGCGACTGCGGCACCGCGTGCCAGAACACCCAGTCCAGCATCACGGCCCAGGCCAACGCCGAATATTCAAACGGTGCGATCACCGCCGCCTGGCCGTGGCGGAACGCCTCGGTGATGGCCAGTTGGCCCAGGAATCCGGTAACCGCCAGGCCCAGCAGGATCCACCCGTGTTCGAGTCGCACCGCAACCCAATCGGAAGCACCGAGCACACTGCCACCCACCGCGAGGCTGGTGGTGGTCCAGAACACCAGCGTGGCGCTCGGTTCGGTGCGGCTGATCAACCGGCCCACGACGTTGGAGGCCGCGTAACAGGCGGCGGCCAGCAGCACGGCCAGCGCTCCGAGCGAGACCAGCGCCCCCGGCTGCGGCCGCATCGCGATCACCACGCCCGCCAGACCCATCAGGATCGCGACCCACTGCCGCGGCACAACCACCTCCCGCAGCACCGGCACCGACAAGGCGACCAGTATCATCGGCGCCACGAAAGCCAGCGTGTAGGCCTCGGCCAACCCGAGCGTCTTGAGCCCATAGGTGAACGACGCCATCATCGACACGCTGAAGACACCCCGCAGCAGATGCAGCCGCCAACGCAAGGTTCGGCCGAACACCGCGCGCGTCTCGCCGCGCCACAGGATGTACGCACAGACCAGCGGCATCGCCGTCAGCCCGCGCAATGCGGTGACCTGCAGCGGTGAGTAGGTGCCAGCCAGCGACTTGAGCAAGGCGTCCATGCAGGCGAACATGGCCATGGCGGCCAGCATCGCGACAATGCCGCGCAGATTGCTGCTCATGGGCATGGCGAGTACCTCTTGCATGCAAGAACGGCGCGGCAGCGAAAGACCGGGCGCGCGTCACTTGGGCACGCGCCACAGGTCGCACCGCCAAGCCGTTTGCTTGCCACGATCGACGAATGGCTGCGTTGCTCCACGAACATCGCCCGCATGGTACCCGAGCGGCCCGCGACTGCCATGCACCGCACCAGAACAACGGCCACGCGTCTGTGCCCGCCAACAACCGCGGCGACACGGCGCCCCATCGTCCGTACACTCTGCGCCCATGCACCCCCTGCTTCGCACGATGCTGGACCGGGCTGCCGTACATCCGCGGTCGGCCGGCTTCGCCGTGCGGCGCCACCCCTGGCGCGCGACGATGCTGGTGCCGGCACTGGTGCTGCTGTACGTGCTGGCCCTGGTGCCGTTCACGCCGGGTATCGGCGATCTGCGCAAGGCCAAGATCGGCCTGCCCTCGTTGCTGCTGGCCACCGACGGCACCGTGCTGGCCGAATACAAGCACATCAACCGGGAGTGGGTGCCGCTGGACAAGGTGGCGGCCAATGTGGTGAACGCGTTGATCGCGACCGAGGACCACCGTTTCTTCCAGCACCACGGCATCGACTTGCGACGCACCGCGGGAGCCCTGTTCAACACCTTGCAGGGGGATCTTCAGGGTGGGTCGACGATCACGCAGCAACTGGCGCGCAACCTGTACCCGGAAGAGATCGGCCGCGCCGCCAGCATCACCCGCAAGATCAAGGAGGCCATCACCGCGCTCAAGATCGAGGCCGTGTACTCGAAAACCGAGATCCTGGAGACCTATCTCAATACCGTCCCCTTCCTGTACAACGCCTTTGGCATCGAAATGGCGGCGCGCACCTATTTCGACAAATCGGCCAAGGATCTGGACGTGCTGGAGGGCGCAACCCTGGTGGGCATGCTCAAGGGCACGAGTTACTACAACCCGGTCCAGAACCCGCAGCGGGCGCTGCAACGCCGCAACCTGGTGCTGACGCAGATGGCCAAGGACGGGACGCTGGATCCGGCGCGCCTGGCGGACTTGTCGCGCGAACCGTTGCGGCTCGATTTCGAGCGCCAGGTCGAGTCGCCCGGACCGGCACCGCACCTGGCGCAGCAGGTGCGCAAATGGCTGGTCGCCTGGGCCGACGACAACGACTACAACATCCATGCGGATGGCCTGCGTGTGGTCACCACGCTGGACGCAGGCCTGCAGAAGGCGGCCAACCTGGCCCTGGGGCGCCAACTGGCGCAGCTGCAGCGCCTGGCCGACAGTCGGGTACGCCCCGGGCAGGATCGGCCACCGTTGCAGGCCGGTTTTGTCGCACTCGATCCACGCGACGGCGCGGTGCGGGCCTGGGTCGGCAGCCGCGACTTCGCCAGCGAGCAGTTCGACCACGTCAGCCAGGCGCGCCGACAGCCCGGCTCGACATTCAAACCCTTTGTCTATGGCGCCGCCTTCATGCAGGGCCACAAGCCCGACGACACCTTGATCGACCAGGTGGTGGAGATCCGGCCCGTGGGTGGCGGACCGGTCTGGTCGCCCCGGGACGAGAGCCCACCAACCGGACAACCCATGACGCTGCGCGCGGGCCTGGCCTACTCGAAGAACACCATCACCGCGCAACTGATGCAGCAGGTAGGGCCGAAAAACGTGGCTCGGCTGGCCCGTTCGCTGGGTGTGCGCCAGAGTAAGCTGGAGATCGTGCCATCGCTGGCACTGGGCACCAGCCCGGTCACCCTGATCGAGATGGTCACCGCCTACGCCAGCATCGCCAACGGCGGCAACCTGCGCCCGCCAGTGTGGGTGCAACGCGTGGAAGACCGCCATGGCAAGTTGTTGCAACAGTTTGCGCCTGCTGGGCAGCCGGAACGGGTCATGCCCTACAGGGACACGCTGACGTTGATCGACGCCATGCGCGGCACCGTCGACGAGGGCACCGGCAGTGCGATCCGCTGGCGCTACGGCATACGGGCCGACGTGGCGGGCAAGACCGGCACTACCCAGGAGAACACCGACGGCTGGTTCATCCTGGCCCATCCGCAGCTGGTGGCCGGCGCCCGGGTGGGCTTCAACGACAACCGGGTAACCATGGGCGCCTGGGGCCAGGGCGCCCGCAGCGCCTTGCCGATCGTCGGTGAAGTATTCCAGCACGCCTTGCGCCACAAGACCATCGACCCGCGGGTGGAATTCGACATTCCGCGCCCGAAACCGAGGCCACCGCCAGTACCTGCGTCCGAGCCGGCACGCGACAACCCGTTGATGGGAATCGTCAACGACGTGCTGGAAGAAATCTTCCGGCAGCTACGTTGAATCCACGCCGACAAGACAGCGCATCACGGCGCCGGCAGCACCGATGGGCGGGCAAGAAACCCATCAATAAACCCATACTTACTGGGGAATTTGCACACGCTGGCAAAATCCCCGCTTCCTTAAGGGGAGTAGCAGTCCCTGTCCGCAACGGACAGGTTCGCATGTTTCGTCAGTACGTCGCATAACCATCCCGGTGATGGCCATGTGGCCGGGACATGCAGAGGTGCCGTCAGGCGCTCTCCCGCAAGACCTTATGGAAAGCCCGTGACGCTTTTCATACTCTTTTTCGAGGTCTTGTTGTGGAAACAATCGCTCCGTTGTGGCTGTGGGCCACCTTTGTCGGCATCGTCCTGGTGTCGCTGTTCATCGATTTTGTGGTGCTCAAGAAGCAGGGAGCCCATGCGGTCGGCATGCGCGAGGCCCTGAACTGGTCGCTGATCTGGATCGCGTTGAGTTTCGTGTTCAACGGACTGTTCTGGTGGGCGGTCAAGGACAGCACCGGCTCGGTGGCGATCGCCAACACCAAGTCGCTCGAGTTCCTCACCGGTTACCTGATCGAGAAGTCGCTGGCGGTGGACAACATCTTTGTCTTCCTGATGATCTTCACCTATTTCGCGGTACCCGCCCACTACCAGAAACGGGTGCTGATGATCGGCATCGTCGGCGCCATCGTGCTGCGCACCGTGATGATCCTGGTGGGCGGCTGGTTGCTGCAGCAGTTCCACTGGATCCTGTATGTTTTCGGCGCCTTCCTGATACTCACGGGCATCAAGATGTGGTGGGCGGCTGGCAAGGAGCCGGACCTGCATGACAACCCGGCGCTCAAGTTGCTGCGCAAGCTGATTCCCGTCAGCAAGAACTACGATGGAGAAAAATTCTGGACCATCGAGAACGGCAAACGCATCGCGACGCCGCTGTTCCTGGTGATTTGCCTGGTCGCGGTGACTGACGTCATCTTTGCCGTCGACTCGATTCCCGCCATTTTTGCCATCACCAGCGACCCATTCATCGTGCTCACCAGCAACGTGTTTGCCATCCTGGGTCTGCGGGCGATGTATTTCCTGCTGGCCGCGGTCGCGAACAAGTTCCACCTGCTCAACTACGGGTTGGCGGTGATCCTGGTCTTCATCGGTGTCAAGATGTGCCTGATCGACGTGTTCAAGATCCCGGTCATGGTGTCGCTGGGCGTCATCGTGGGCGTGTTGTCGCTGACCATGTTGCTGAGCGTGCGCAGCGCCACCGCACAACCCAAAGCCAAGACCAAGACCTGACCGACGACCGGTATCTTGATGCGAACGCGCTCCTGTGGGAGAGTTCGCATCATGCGGTTCACACTCCCGATACGTCCCGAACTCCTGGTCTCCGCGCTGTTGATGGCGACGGCTGTCAGCGCAGGTGCGCAGGCCATCGGCGCGCTGCAGGGCACTTCGCACCTGTCGCCTGCGGCCGACACGGCCGTGCGCGATATCGCCGGCATCGTCACAGCGGTCGCAGCCGACGGATTCTGGATGCAGGACGCCGGTGACGGAGACCCACTCACTTCCGACGCAATCTACGTGTTCAGGGGCCGACGCCTGAACACGTAGATTGCGTCGGAAGTGAGTGGCTCTCCGTC
>CAZADK010000127.1:3049-9219 GCA_964483855.1 uncultured Rhodoferax sp. | reverse complement strand
GGGCATCACCGGGCCGGAATCAGGGTGACAATAGCGAGAACATAAAACGAAAAACCCCGCGCGAGGCGCAGGGTTTGGGCGCGGGCTGCCGTCGAATCAGGCCGACGTGACGTTGACCGTATGTTTGTTCATCGAACCCTTGACAGCGAACAACACCTTGCCGTCCGCCAGGGCAAACAACGTATGGTCCTTGCCAATACCGACATTGACGCCGGGGTGAAACCGCGTGCCACGCTGACGAACGATGATGGCACCAGCCGAAACCGCCTCGCCACCAAAAACCTTCACACCCAGCATCTTGGGCTTGGAATCCCGCCCGTTGCGCGTCGAGCCGCCGCCTTTTTTCTGTGCCATTTAGCTTCTCCAATCAGTTTGAATCGGGGAGACCCCCGGCTCAATGGTTCATCAGGCTGCAATCGAACCGATTTGCAACTCGGTGTATTGCTGACGATGACCTTGACGCTTCTGATAGTGCTTGCGTCGGCGCATCTTGAAGATGCTGACCTTGTCATGCTTACCGTGCGCCACGACCGTGGCTCTGACAGTTGCGCCGGACACCAGGGGCGTTCCGACCTTGATTTCAGTGCCGTTTCCGACAGCCAGAACCTGGTCAATGACGATCTCCTGGCCTACATCCGCAGCAATCTGTTCTACTTTGATATTCTCGCCGGAAGCAACCCGATATTGCTTGCCACCGGTTTTTATGACCGCGTACATGTGGACCTCTCATCTAAAGACTGCAGTTGCGTCTTCCAAATAACAGTGCGGACCCAATTCCGCACAGCCGGCGAGTATAGCATCCTCGGATAGTCGCGTTCGCACGAACATTGGCAGCCGACACTGCAACGCATCGGCTTCCTATAATGCTCAGCTAACTTTTCCCTGTCGCCTTGCAGACATCACCTTCCCCATCGGCGAGCGGGCTCGCCGTCATCGCCGCGGATATGCGCGAAGTCGATGCCGCCATCTCACGGCGGCTTGATTCCGGCGTTCCGCTGGTCGGTGAGGTTTCGCGCTACATCATCGGAGCTGGCGGCAAACGGCTGCGCCCGGCTTTGTTGTTGCTCACCAGTGGCGCCCTGGGATATTCGGGCCAAAAGCGTTTCAATCTGGCTGCGGTAGTCGAGTTCATTCATACAGCGACCCTGCTGCACGACGACGTGGTCGATGACTCTGCCATGCGGCGCGGCAATGCCACCGCCAACGAAACATTCGGCAATCCGGCCAGCGTACTGGTCGGAGACTTCCTGTACTCCAGGGCGTTCCAGATGATGGTCGAAGCCGGGGATATGCGAATCATGGCGGTGCTCGCAGACGCAACCAACGTGATTGCCGAAGGCGAAGTGCTCCAACTGATGAACATGCACAACGCGGGACTCGATGAAGCCGAGTACCTGCACGTCATCCGATCCAAGACAGCCAAGCTGTTCGAAGCCAGCGCCCGGGTGGGCGCAATCCTGGCGGGTGCATCGACTGCGATGGAAGAGACCTGCGCCCAATACGGCCAGGCCCTGGGAACTGCATTCCAGGTCATTGACGACGTGCTGGATTACGCTGGCGACGCCGAATTGCTGGGCAAGAATCTAGGCGACGACCTGCGTGAAGGCAAGGCAACCTTGCCGCTGATCTGCGCCATGCAACGCGGAACATCGGAGCAACGGGCCCTGATCGCCAAGGCCATCGAGACCGGCGCGGTCGACATGCTGCAACAGGTCGTTGGCATCGTCAGGGATACCGGTGCATTGGTCTTTTCACGCGACGCCGCGGCACGTGAAGCGACTCGAGCAACGGCCGCTGCAAGTCAATTGCCGCCCGGGCCGCACGCATCTTGTTTGCTACAATTATCCGGACAGCTTTTGGAGCGCACCAACTAGCTTTTTTTATGGTGCGCCCGCAATCGGGGTGTAGCTTAGCCTGGTAGAGCGCTACGTTCGGGACGTAGAGGCCGGAGGTTCGAATCCTCTCACCCCGACCATGACACGCTGTGTTGTCAAACAGCCCTTTATGGGTGCCATGGGCCTGCTTTCGATTTACATCGTTCAGGCAATCGGTGATGATTAGGCGTTTGCCTCGCGCCATAGTACATTTTCAGCCCATGTCCGCCGCCGATACCGCCAGTCGAGAAACCGCCCCCATCGCCCTTCCCGGTCTGGGCCGCGCATTGATACTGGCCGGCAAGTTGGGGCAGAAGTCGGCCGAGGAAATCTATCGCAAGGCATCTTCGGGCCGTACCAGCTTCATTGCGGAGCTCACCGGCTCCGGCGCGGTTTCCGCATCCGACCTCGCGCACACGATGTCATCGGCTTACGCCGCACCGCTGATCGACCTCGACGCGATTGACCCACAACGCCTGCCCAAAGGTCTGCTCGACCCGAAAATTTGTCAGTCCTACCGCGTGGTGGTCCTGAGCAAGCGCAACAACCGGCTCACGGTTGCCACGGCGGACCCATCGGACCAGGAGGCGATCGAAAAGATCAAGTTCGCGACGCAGTTGGGCGTCGATTGGATCATCGCGGAATACGACAAGGTCCTCAAGCTCGTCGATGAACACGCGGCAACCACCACCGAAACGATGGAAGAGATCATCGGTGGCGAGTTCGAGTTCGACGAAGTGGCGGCCGGTGCCACTGACGACAACGAACCAACGACAGTCTCCGAGGTCGACGATGCGCCGATCGTCAAGTTCCTGCACAAGATGCTGCTCGATGCGTTCAGCATGCGGGCGTCGGACCTGCACTTCGAACCGTACGAACATACATATCGGGTGCGGTTCAGGATCGACGGCGAGTTACGGGAAATCGCGTCACCGCCGATCGCCATCAAGGACAAGCTCGCTTCTCGTATCAAGGTAATCTCGAAGATGGACATCTCCGAGAAGCGCGTTCCGCAAGACGGCAAGATGAAGCTCAAGATCGGGCCCAACAAGGTCATCGATTTCCGGGTCAGCACCTTGCCGACGCTGTTCGGCGAAAAGATCGTGATTCGTATCCTCGACCCCAGCAGCGCCAAGCTGGGTGTGGACGCGCTGGGTTACGAACCCGAAGAAAAGCGCCGCCTGATGGAGGCCATTGGCAGGCCTTACGGAATGATTCTCGTGACCGGCCCGACGGGCTCGGGCAAGACCGTCTCGTTGTACACCTGCCTGAACCTGCTGAACAAGCCAGGTGTCAATATCGCCACGGCAGAAGACCCCTCCGAGATCAATCTGCCAGGTGTCAACCAGGTCAACGTCAACGACAAGGCCGGACTGACCTTCGCGGCTGCGCTGAAGTCCTTTTTGCGCCAGGATCCCGACATCATCATGGTTGGCGAGATTCGGGACCTGGAGACGGCCGACATCGCCATCAAGGCGGCGCAGACCGGACACCTGGTGTTGTCGACGCTGCACACGAACGATGCGCCGACCACGCTGACGCGTATGCGCAACATGGGTATTGCGCCATTCAACATCGCCTCCAGCGTCATCCTGATCACGGCGCAGCGGTTGGCGCGGCGGCTGTGCGCCAACTGCAAGGCGGTTGCCGACATACCTGAAAAGGCGTTGCTCGACGCCGGTTTCAAGCCCAACGAGATCAACAGCAGTTGGACCACCTACCGACCGGTGGGATGCTCCTCCTGCAACGGGGGCTACAAGGGACGCGTAGGCATCTACCAGGTGATGCCGATCTCCGAGGAAATCCAGCGCATCATCCTGCGCGATGGCAGTGCGCTGGATATCGCCGAACAAGCAGCGAAGGAAGGCGTCGAGTCACTTCGGCGTTCCGGCCTGCTCAAGGTCAAGCAAGGTCTGACCTCGCTGGAAGAAGTACTCGCCGTCACCAACGAATAGAAAAAGGGTTCTGAGACCATATGGCAACTGCGAAGCCCAAGGGCACCAACGAGACGGTCTTCGAGTGGGAGGGCAAGGATCGCAATGGCAAGCAGGTCCGTGGCGAGACCCGCGCCGTGGGTGTCAACCAGGTGCAGGCTACGCTGCGGCGCCAGGGCGTGACGCCGACGAAGATCAAGAAGCGACGGATGGGTGGCGGGTCATCGATCAAACCCAAGGACATGGCAATCTTCACCCGGCAATTGGCCACCATGATGAAGGCGGGTGTGCCGCTGCTGCAGGCTTTTGACATCGTCGGGCGTGGCAATCCCAACCCCCGGGTCACCAAGCTGCTCAGCGACATCCGCACCGACGTCGAAACCGGAACCTCGCTGAGTGTAGCGTTCCGCAAGTTCCCGCTGTACTTCGACAACCTGTACTGCAACCTGGTCGAGGCCGGTGAATCGGCCGGTATTCTGGACCAGCTGCTCGACCGACTCGCTGTCTACATGGAGAAGACCGAGGCGATCAAGTCCAAGATCAAGTCGGCACTGATGTACCCCATCACCGTGCTGATCGTCGCATTCGTCGTCGTCTCGGTCATCATGATTTTCGTGATCCCGGCCTTCAAGGAAGTCTTCTCCAACTTCGGAGGCGAGCTCCCGGTCCCGACGCTGGTGGTAATCGCGATGAGCGAGTTCTTCATCTCCTACTGGTACCTGATCTTCGGCGGCCTCGGCGGCGGCGTGTACTTTTTCATGCAGGCCTGGAAACGCAATGAGAAGGTGCAGAACTTCATGGACCGGGTGCTGCTCAAGTTGCCGGTATTTGGCGTTCTGGTGGAAAAATCCTGCATCGCGCGCTGGACCCGTACCCTCTCGACCATGTTCGCAGCCGGGGTGCCGCTGGTCGAGGCGCTTGACTCCGTCGGCGGAGCGTCGGGCAACTCGGTATTCGAACGCGCGACCGTCAGGATCCAGCACGAAGTGTCGACCGGTACCGCCTTGACGGTTGCCATGACCAACGCCAACCTGTTTCCCTCCATGGTGCTGCAGATGTGCGCCATTGGCGAGGAGTCCGGTTCCATCGACCACATGCTGGGCAAGGCCGCGGATTTCTATGAGGCGGAAGTCGACGACATGGTGGCTGGCATCTCCAGCCTGATGGAACCCATCATCATCGTGATTCTGGGCACCGTGATCGGTGGAATCGTCGTGGCCATGTACTTGCCCATCTTCAAGCTCGGGGCCGTCGTCTGATGCTGGTGTCTGCGGGGGTCGATGCCGCCTTGTTCGGCGTGCTGGGCCTGCTCGTTGGCAGTTTCATCAATGTGGTGATCTACCGCCTGCCCAAGATGCTGGAGGTGGAATGGGCCGACAACTGCGCGGAACTGTCCGGTTCAGCAGCGCCGGAGCGCGAACCTTTCAACCTGGCGAGGCCACGTTCGCGCTGCCAGAAATGCCAGCATGTGATCCGCTGGTACGAGAACATTCCAGTCCTGAGTTACCTGGCTTTGCGAGGACGTTGCTCCAATTGCAAGACCCCCATCGGCATTCGGTATCCACTGGTCGAACTGGCCACCGGGGTGACCTTTGTCATGCTGGCCAGCATGTACGGCCTGACCCCCACCGGCCTGATGTGGGCCGCCCTGGCCTGCTTGCTGATAGCGCAGTTCTTCATCGATTTCGACACCCAGCTGCTGCCGGATGACCTCAACTACCTGATCCTGTGGCTGGGATTGATCGCCGCGGCCCTGGGGTGGACGACGGTCCCCCTGGCATCGGCAGTATGGGGTGCAGTGTTCGGTTATCTGAGCCTGTGGACGGTATACCAGGTTCACCATCGCCTGACCGGGAAACAAGGTATGGGCCACGGTGACTTCAAGTTGCTGGCCGGCCTGGGCGCCTGGTTCGGTGCTGAATACCTGGTCGCCATCATCTTGCTTTCTTCAGTCGTGGGTTCGGTCATCGGGGGTGGACTGTTGCTGGTCGGCCGCCTGGCCCATCGCGACATTCCGATCCCGTTCGGCCCCTTCCTGGCGGGCGCCGGCTTGCTGGCGATGCTGGTCGGCCCGGCACGGCTGGAAAGCCTGATCCCGTTCGCGTTTCCGTTCACGCATCTGGCCCGTTGACCCGATGGTGCGATTGGGACTGACCGGGGGCATTGGCAGCGGCAAGACGACTGTGGCCGGCTATTTCCGGGTTCTGGGTGCGGTGGTGATCGACGCGGACGCGATATCGCGACAGGTGACGGCAGCAGGCGGCCAGGCGATCGCGCCAATACGGGCCAGTTTCGGCGCCGACTCCATCACCGCAGAGGGCGCGCTGGATCGCGCCAGGATGCGCCAGGTCAGCTTTTCAGA
>CAZADK010000127.1:0-3039 GCA_964483855.1 uncultured Rhodoferax sp. | reverse complement strand
CACGAGCCCGATTGGAGGCCATCATCCATCCACTGGTAGCTCAGGAGTCCGCGCGGCTGGAGTCCGAGGCCCAGGCCGGCGGGGCCCGATGCGTCGTGTTCGACGTACCGCTGCTGGTTGAGTCGCGGCGCTGGCGCCAACGGGTGGATCACGTCATCGTCGTCGACTGTCCGCACGAGGTGCAAATCGACCGGGTCATGGCACGCAGCGCGCTGGCGCACGACGATATCCGCAAGATCATCGCCAGCCAGGTGCCGCGGCTGCATCGCCTTCGCGCGGCCGACGTCGTGATCTTCAACGCGGAGATTTCCATGGAGCAGGTCGCTGTGGAGGTGGGGCAGGTCGCCACGCGCTTCGGGCTATGATCAGTTCAACGGAAGCAACAGTGTGATCCTGTACGAATACCCTTTCAACGAGCGCATCAGGACTTACCTGCGCATAGAACATCTGTTCCGCAGGCTGACGGAATTGGTGTCGCGCGACCATCCGCTCGATCATCATTTTGCGTTGTCGACGATCTTCGAAGTGATGGACGTCGGCGCCAGGGCCGACCTGAAGTCGGACCTGCTCAAGGATCTCGAGAAGCAACGCCAGACACTCGCCATTTATCGTGGCAACCCGGCCATATCGGAGCGAGCGCTTGATGCCGTCATGGCCCGGGTCGATCATTGCTACACCGAGCTTGGCAATGTGCACGGCAAGGCAGGGCATGCCTTGACCGACAACGACTGGCTCATGAGCATCCGAAGCCGCGTCGGCATCCCTGGCGGCACCTGCGAATTCGACCTGCCTGCCTATTACGCCTGGCAACAGCAGTCCAGTGATGTGCGCAGGATCGACCTGCACCGATGGGCATCGACTCTCGCCCCGCTGGCCGAGTCAGTCATTTTGTTGCTGAAGATGCTGCGCGAGTCGGGTTCAGCGCAAAAGGTGATGGCCACCGCGGGCCAATTCCAGCAAAACCTGCCGCAGGGCAAGACGTTCCAGTTGCTGCGCCTGTCGCTCGATCCGGCCCTGGGGATCATCCCCGAGATCAGCGGCAACCGGTTGATGGTATCGATCAGGTTCATGCGCCAGGAACCGGACAATCGCCTGCACGCGATCAGCGACGATTGCGCGTTTGAACTGGCACTATGCTCATGACGCGCCGCCGCTCGCCAGTACCCGATCGACAGACCGACGCCGACCGGCAAACCCCCGCAGCGCGGATCGTCAAATGCCCGCAATGCAGTGGCAAGTCAGTTTACGCACCCTCGAACCCCTATCGGCCATTTTGCAGCGAACGGTGCAAGAACATCGATTTCGGCGCCTGGGCGGACGAGTCTTTCCGGGTCCCGGAAAAAGACACAGACCCAGATGCCCCTACCCATGATGGCGTGAGCCGACTGCAATGAGCCGCCGGACATGGCCGACTCACTGACAGGGCCAGCAATCAAGCCACGGCAATCCGCGCGCCTACTTCAGTGGGTCGGACCGGCATGGCCGCTCTCGGCAGCCAACCAATCGAGCACCGGAATCGTCCCGGGCAGCACCGGAGCAACATCGACCGGCAAAATCTGCCATCTGAAACCTTGTCCCTCGCGCATCTGCAAGAAGCCCGTCCATGCGGTCACCTTGCAAAAGTTCAGGCGCACCAATGCGTGGGGGTAGTCGACGACCGTGCTGCGCCACGGCAACACCTCCAGCAGTTCGATTCCCAGTTCCTCCTGCAACTCACGGCGCAAGGCGGTGGCCACTGTCTCACCCGGCTCCAGCTTGCCACCCGGAAACTCCCAATAACCAGCATAGACCTTGCCTGGCGGCCGGCTCGTGAGCAAGAAACTCGCATCGGACCGTATCAGGACACCGACGGCGACCTCGACAATCGCCCGGTCCGCACCACCTTCACGCGCGCGCCGAGGATGGGCTCGCAGGGACGGCTCGTCGCTCACTGCGCCTGCACAGCGCGTCCGCTGAAATCACGCGCGAACTGGTAGGCGACGCGGCCGCTGCGCGAACCGCGCTCCAGCGCCCACACCAGAGCCTGCGAACGCGCAGCGTCGATGTCGGCCTGCGCGACGCCGAACGACTGCAACCATTGCGCAACGATGGTCAGATACTCATCCTGCGTGAACGGGTAGAAACTGACCCACAGGCCGAACCGTTCCGACAGCGATGTCTTTTCCTCGACCACCTCGCCGGGATGCACCTCGCCGTCCCCGGTGTGGGTGTAGCCGAGGTTTTCCTTCATGTATTCGGGCAGCAGGTGGCGCCGGTTGCTGGTCGCGTATACGAGCACATTGGCCGTGGTCTCGGCGACCGAACCGTCCAGGATGGACTTGAGCGCCTTGTAACCCGGTTCGCCCTCCTCGAAGCTCAGGTCGTCGCAGAACACGATGAATTTTTCGCTCCGATCGGCAACCACGTCGACGATGTCTGGCAGGTCGACCAGATCGGCCTTGTCGACCTCGATCAGGCGCAACCCCCTGGACGCGAACTCTTGCAGGCAGGCCTTGATCAGCGACGACTTGCCGGTGCCCCTGGCGCCGGTCAGCAAAACGTTGTTCGCGGTCTTGCCATTGACGAACTGCTCTGTGTTGCGCCGGATCTTGTCCTTTTGCACCTCGATTTCCTGCAGATCGGAAAGGTGAATGGCGGCGACATGCCGAACCGGCTCCAGCGTGCCGTGGCCGGAGCTGCGTTTGCGATACCGGAAGGCAATGCCGGCATCCCAATTGGGCTCCGACAAGGGCTGCGGCAACACCGCCTCGATCCGGTTGATGAGTCGTTCGGCCCGCACCAGCAGGTGATTCAGTCTTTCGTCCATGGCAAGATCAAGCGCGCAAAATGGGCCGCAGCCGGCCAGGTCGTTTCAGGAGCGGTAGTCCGCGTTGATGGTCACGTAGTCGTGGCTGAGATCACAGGTCCACACCGTATCGGTGGCATCGCCCCGCCCGAGGTCGACCCGCACCGTGATTTCGCTTTGCTTCATCACGCGCTGGCCATCGGCCTCCTGGTATTTCGGAGCGCGTCCGCCCTTGGTCGCGACATGTACATCAT
>CAZADK010000126.1:0-9229 GCA_964483855.1 uncultured Rhodoferax sp. | reverse complement strand
TAGGGCTGCATGACTGGCATCCTGAATTCGCGCGCGGTGGAGTTCTTGAAGAAAAAGCGCAAGAGCCCGTTCGCGCTGTTCTTTGCGCACAAGGCTGTCCACCCGGATCTCACCCAGAACGCATCGGGCAGCGTCGACGCCGCGAGTATCGGCGGATATACGCTGCCGGAGCGCCACAAGGACCTCTACAAGGGCATGAACTTTCCGAAGCGGCCCAACATGCTCCCGCTGGAGCAAGTGGCCAGGGACAAGCCGGCACTGAAAATGATGGTCGAAGCGCGCGCCGAGCCTGCCTCTCGCGACATCCTCGCCGCCATGGACGGCGGCACACAGGAAGAGATCGGCAAACGTGCCGCGATGATGGCCCCGGTCGACGAGGGGGTCGGGATGCTTATCGAGATGTTGGAGGCCACGAAGCAGCTGTGACGTGCCAGTCTTCCGCGCCGGCCATCGCGGTCACGTCGCCGTCGATGTATTCGTGGCGTTCGGGTTGCGCGGCTTCCCGGGCCAGGTAGGCGGTGGCGGAAACAATGGGGGTCAGTGCGGCGCGTCCCATAGACCAGTCCTTGTCGGCACGGAAGTGCCCCATTATGGAGGCGATGCATGGGACCTGCCGGAGGGTTTACCGGGGCCCATCGATGCAGCCACAACCCATGCTGGCGTGGCCTGCGCGGCCACGTGCGGCAGACTTCGGGCTCGGTACCTTCCACCCTTGCTGTTCTTTATGTGCCTGCGGTTGATCGAGCGCGCAAACGCCGCTTTGGTCGACTCACAATCAAACACGTCAAACACGTCAAACAGTTCTTCGGCGCCGTCATCATCGGCGTGATGACCGCATTTGGTTCTGCGGGGCTTGACTGACATCCCAAGTTCCAGCTTGCCGGTGGCGCATCACGGTGTTGGCGCTGACGCCAACTCGGTGCCCATCTCGTGCGCGCTCCAGTGCGCGGCCGCCTCGGGATTGCCCTGTGCCGTCAGCTCCACCAGCTTTTGCACGTCCACATTCAAAGGCGACGCTCCGCGAGGCAGGTCACGCTCAACGCCTTCCAGGCCATTGTGCGCGTAGCGCTCGCGCCAGCGGTCAACCTGCACACGGCCCAAGCCAAGCTGTTCGGCGATCTCTTTGTTTTGAAGGCCCTGCACGGCCAGTAACACGATCCGTGCACGCCGTGACCGCCGCACACTGGTGCGCGTGGAGCGCGCCAGTTTCGCCAGCTGTGCTTCCTGCTCTTGACTGAGTTCAACGACCGGGGTAATTCGCATTTGCTCTCCCCAATTCAATCCGAAGTAGGGCATTGAGGTGGGGTAACCTATTCAAGTTCCTTGCGGAGTCAAACACTCCACTAGCAGTCTGCGTTTCGCGAGCTGCGCCGCAAGCCGGGGCAGCCAGTGCGGCGCCCGCTACTGACGGGCGCCATACCGACCCGACGCAACACCATGCGCGCCGAGGATCGGGCCGTGCCGATCGAGCGCGGGTAAACCCTTTGTTGACACTGCAATGCACTATGTACACAATGATTTTTGTACATTGCATGCTACATACAAACAATAAATCGCCGATGTCCGGGATCGACTGCGACGCAGCTCGCGAATTCAACTGCGAAGCGCAGCATCTTGTTGAAATTTTGGGGCGCTTCCCGGCGACGGCCCCACGGACACAACGACCGGAAATAAGCACTGCCTTCGCAATTCCCGGGAAGAAATCCCTGGAACCAGAAGATGCATCTTGGCATTTCCACCATCACCCAGCCAACAAGGAGACTCCATGCGTTTAAAAACTTTCGCGTGCATCGCAGCATTTGCTGCCAGTACGGTGCTACCGCTGCCAGCCCTGGCCCAGACGGTGCTTCGATTCGGCCACGCCAACTCTTCGGGCGAAGTTGCCAACGATATCTTCGTCGAACTCGCCGAGCGCGTGAAGACGCGTACAAACGGGGCGGTGACGATCAGGCTCTATCCTGCCGAACAACTCGGCAAGGAAGCCGACCTGGTACAGCAGGTCAAGCAGGGCGCGCTCGACATGTCGGCACCCAGCATGGCCGCGATGTCGTCGCTGGTACCGGCCATGGAAATGGCCAGCGGCCCGTTCCTGTGGAAAGACTGGGCCGAGGCCGAGACGGTACTGCGCGGCGCCGCTTTCGACCCGATCTGGGCCGAACTGGGCAATAAGCACAACATCGTTCCGGTGACCAAGATCCTGTACTGGGGCTGGCGCAACTTTACGTTCACCGCGCGCGAGGTCCGCAAACCCGAGGACATGGCGGGTCTGAAGGTCCGCGTGCCGGAGAGCCCGATTTGGGTCGAGATGGTGCGGGCCCTGGGCGCAGCGCCTACACCGATCCCCTTCGGCGAGGTTTACACGGCACTTCAGCAAAAGACGGTAGATGGCCAGGAGAACCCGATACCGACGATCTTTGCACGCAAGTTCTACGAGGTACAGGGCACGCTGTCGATGACACGGCACATGCTGCAGAACAACACCATCGTGATCAACAAGGCGTCACTGGCCAAACTCACGAGCGATCAGCAAAAAATCCTGATCGACGAGGCCTTCAGCCTCTCGGCCAAGAACACCGAACTGCAGCAAGGCCGTGAAAAATCGATGCTCGAAGAAATCCGCAATTCGGGCAAGATCAAGATCATCGACGAGCCCGACCGCGCTGCCTTCCAGGCCAAGGTGCAACCGGCCTACTCCAGGCTCGAAGCACGTTGGGGCACGGATAACCTCAAGCGCCTGCAAGCCGAGATCGCACGCGTGCGCGGCAAATAGACGCGTTGTGGGCAAGCACCTGCTGTGCGTCATCGACGACGGGGCGGCGGCACTGGAGGACCAGCTCCTCTGGCTGTCGCATGCCGTGATCGTTGTTCTGGTTCTTCTGGCGGTGGTGTTTCGCTATTTTGTGGGCGATCCGCTGGTGTGGACGGAGGAGTTCATCATCATCGTGTTCAGCTGGATGCTCTTCCTCGGGCTGGCCAGCGGCTTTCGCCAGCGCATGCACTTGCGCATTGATGCGCTGCTGATCGTGATGCCGCCAAAGGCGCGCATGGTACTGGGCGTGCTGGCCACGGCAACGACGCTGGCCACGCTCGGCGGCCTGGCGTGGTTTGGCGCAAGCCAGGCGTTTTCGCTGGCCGACGTACAGACACCGATGATGCGTATATCGGCCGCATGGGCCGTGACCGCTCTGCCGGTGGGCGCCCTGCTCGGCTGCCTGCATATCGTGCGGCACGCGGTATGCGATGGCATCGGCCAGACCTTGTGGCCCGCCGACGTGGTGGCCGCAGCCGTTGCGAGCGAACCATCATGACGATGTTGCTGCTCTGCTTCGCCGTGCTGCTGACGTTTGCCACGCCGATCGCGATCGCCATGATCGCGGCCTCAAGCCTGGTTATCTGGCAAGAAGGCATACCACTCACCATCGTGGCGCAGCGCGTCTTCGCCGGGCTGCAGTCATTCCCGCTGCTTGCAGTGCCTTTGTTCACGCTGGCCGGCGCGCTGATGAACGAGTCGGGCATCAGCGAGCGACTGTTCGCGTTTACGCGCGCGCTGGTGGGGCATATTCGCGGTGGCCTGGCGCAGTCAGCCGTGGTGGGCAATGTATTCCTGGCCGGGATTTCGGGCTCGTCGGTGGCCGATACCGCGGCAACCACGCGTGTGCTGGTACCGCAGCTCGAACGCAACGGCTACAGCCGCGCATTCGGTGCGGCAATAGCGGCCTGTGGTGGCACGCTGGGCCCGATCATTCCACCGTCTATCCTGATGGTGCTGTATGCGTGGCAGTCGAACGTTTCACTGGGAAGACTCTTCGTGGCTGGCGTGGTGCCGGGTCTGATCCTGGCCGCCGCGCTGTCGATCGTCATCTTCATTTTGGCGCGCATCCGCAACTACCCGACTTCGGGCCGCTTTTCCTGGGCCGCCCTGTGGGTCGCCTTTTGCCAGGCGTTCTGGGCGCTGATGATGCCCGTGATCATCCTCGTCGGGTTCCGCCTTGGCGCGGTCACTGCGACAGAGATTGCGGGCGTCGCCGCCCTTTACTCCGCGCTCGTGGGCATGTTTGTCTACCGCACGTTGCACCTGCGCCGGCTGCCGGCAATTCTGCGCACCACGGCGCGCGAAACCGGCGTGATCCTGATCATTGCCGGCGCCGCGGCGCCGTTCAGCTGGATCCTGGGTATCGAGCAGGCGCCGCAGCTGGTGGTGGCTACGATCCAGAGCTTCACGAGCGAGCCATGGGTTGTGCTGCTGATTCTGAACATCGCACTGCTGGTGGCCGGCATGTTCATGGAGACGCTGGCGATCATGATCATCCTGGTGCCGATCCTGGTACCGCTGCTCACCGCGTTGAACGTCGACCTGGTGCACTTCGGGATCGTGCTGCTGGTCAACCTCGTCGTCGGCCAGCTGACGCCGCCCGTGGGTGTGCTGCTGTTCGTCTCGATGACGATCGCCAAGGTCACGCTGGGCCAGTTGGTGCGCGAGATCTGGCCCATGCTGCTGGGGCTGGTCGCCGCTCTGATGTTGATCACCTATGTGCCGGCTATCAGTCTGACGCTGCCCAGGCTGCTCGGTATCTGAGGCCAACCCGCGAACCAGAGAAGGACTACCACCATGAGCAAGATCCGTTCGATCGAAATCGTCGATTTCAAGTTCCAGGCCCGCAACCTCGAACGCGCAGGCTTCGGCCAGATGGTCGGGTTCAAACGCGGCTCGTCGATCGAGGCGGTCAAGAACGCCATTGCCATCGAGACCGACGACGGCCTGCGCGGCGAATACGTGACCAACTGGTGCGCAAGCCCCGCCACCCGTGGCGAGATGGAAATGCTCGCGCCCTTCATGCTCGGGCGCGAGGCGACCGAGCGCGAGGGCATCTTCGACGACCTCAAGCGCGAGATCCGCCAATGGTCAGGCATGGGCCACGGCCCGCTGGACATCGCACTGTGGGACCTGGCGGGCAAGAAATACGGCGCCTCGGTTTCGGAGTTACTGGGCGGCTACCGCAAGCGACTGCCGGTCTACGCCTCCACCTATCTCGGTGACAGCCAGGGCGGCCTGGACTGCAAGGAGGCCTATGCTGCGTTCGCCGAGCAGTGCTATGAGCTGGGCTACCGCGCCTACAAGATTCACGGCTGGAATGACGGCGACGCAAGGCGCGAGGCCGAGAACGTGCTGCACGTGGCCAAGGTGGTGGGCGACCGCATGACGTTGATGCTCGACCCCGCCTGCCAATTGCGCAAGTTTTCTGACGCGTTGTACGTTGGCAAGGCTTGCGACGAGGGCAACTATTTCTGGTACGAGGATCCCTTGCGCGACGGCGGCAAGTCAGCCTTCGCGCACCAGAAGCTGCGCGAAATGCTCAAGACGCCGTTGCTGATAACCGAGTATGTGCGCGGCGTCGAACCCAAGGCCGATTTCATCGTCGCCGGCGGCACTGATTTTGTGCGCGTCGACCCTGAGTACGACCATGGCATCACCGGCTCGATGAAGATCGCGCACTTGGCCGAGTCCTTCGGACTGGACTGCGAGGTTCACGCCTGCGGGCCGGCGCACCGGCACGTGATGTCGGCCATGCGCAACAGCAACTATTACGAACTGGCGCTCGTGGGCCCTGACTGCCCGAATATCGTCGCGCCGGTCTATACCAACGGCTACACCGACCAGCTCGACTGCTGCGGCCCCGATGGCTGTGTCGAGGTACCCACCGGGCCGGGCCTGGGCGTCACATACGACTGGGACTACATTCGCAAGAACGCGGTGGCTTCACGGATCTTCAAGTAAAAGCGTGCGACACCATGTGGAAAACCGCATTTGACGAACTGCGCGGCCGGCGCGTGCTGATCACCGGCGCCAGTAGCGGCATCGACCCAGCATTCGGTGGTCGAGACAATGCAGGCGATGCTGCCGCACTTCAGGCGCCAGCGGCGAGGGTCAATCATCAACACAACGTCGATCGCCACGCGCAACGGCGGCGGATTCGGCGTGTCGCTTTACGCTGCCGCCAAAGGCGCGATCGAGGCGCTTTCGCGCAGCCTGGCCAAGGAGGAAGGAGCACGCGGAGTCCGCGTCAATTGAGTCGCACCCGGCTACATCGATAAACCCATCCACCAGGTGAGTTCGGCGGCCCAGATTCAGCGGTATCTGGACGCGACCCCGTTGGCGCGCGCCGGGACCGCGCGGGACTGCGTCGGTGTGTATCTCTTTCTGGCGTGTGAAAGCCTGAGCGGTTTCATTGCCGGACAGACGATCGGGGTCAACGGGGAATGCATCTTTTGTAGGCTGGCATAGGCACGCCGGTTCGAGTCAGTTATTGGAAACCCGATGTACCGCGCGTCGTCCGTACACTTCAAGAATGCCGACCGGCAAAATAACGATGGTTTCAACGACTTGTTGAATGCGTGCGTGCGCTGCCACCCGTCAGCGAACGCGGCCTCTTCTTCTCCGATTCGATGAATCAAGACGCCCCACAACCCCATTCGAACGCCCGTGAACGCGACCATGCATCCACGCCGATGCAAAGGCGTGCCTATGTGCTGTTGAAGGAGATGATGCAGGACGGTCGGGTTCGGCCTGGTGAAAAACTGCTGGAGGTTCAGGTGGCGCGAGCGTTCGGCATCAGCCGATCCCCGGCACGCCACGCTCTTCAGGCATTGGTGGCCGACAAGTTGGTCCGCCCCAGTGCCGGACGCGGATATGTCGTCGCGGGCCGCAGCAACGGCCTCGCGGCAGGTCGGTTTGCAACCTTGGAACAGAGCCAGCTTGCACCGGTCGCGCACGGTGAGCGGGTCTATCCCCAGGTCGAACGGGACCTCTGCTCGGCGGTGCTTTCGAACACGGTTCGCATCACGGAAGAACGACTTGCCGAGCATTTCAGTGTCAGCCGCACCGTCGCGCGCGATGTGTTGTCCCGCATGCACAGCTTGGGCCTGATCGGCAAGGGCCGCAATGGAGGCTGGATGGCCGAGCGCGTGACGACGGCGCGAATCAAGGACCTGTACGAGATGCGATGGTTGCTCGAGCCGCAGGCCCTGGTTCAATCGGCGCCGCTGGTGTCAACGGACCGCCTGACCAAGGCGCGTGACGATCTACGACACGCGATCAAGCACTTCAAGCGAGCCGACAGTGCACTTTTGGCACGCATGGAGACCGATCTGCACGTCGACCTGCTGGCGCAGTGTCCCAATCAGGTACTGTTGCGGGCGCTGGATCACACCCATTTGCTGCTGGGGTCCAACCAGTCGATGTTCGATCTCCACCTTGGCGTCGAGCCGGCGATCGCGAAGACAGCGTTGTGCCAGCACCTCGCAGTCATCGACCACTTGCTGGCTTCGGATTGGTCGGGCGCGGCCGACCAGTTGTGTGCCCACTTGAAGGCTTCCTGCGGTGTGTGGCTGCGTCGCTTCGACACTGTTTCGGCGATGGCCATGCCGGTGCTTCCACGTTACCTGACCCCGCTTGAAGGGCCCGCCACGGGCTGACCTCGGTCCCGGGCCACAATCGGAAACTCGGCCAACCGCGTTCAGCTGGCGCATGCGCCCGGTGTAAGAATCCGGCTCGGACGCGACCAACAGGATGGACCATCAACAGAACTGGAGATTTCCCATGGCATACACCCGCTGGTTCACAAGCCTTTTGCTGGCCTGCATGACGTTTGCGGCATCGGCCGCCGATGGGCTGATCAGCATCAAGAGTCCGCACAACGCCAAGGACACGATGACGCGTCTGGAAGAGCTGGTCAAGCAGCGCGGGTTGAACGTGTTCGCCCGCATCGACCATGCGGCTGGAGCGGCGAAGATCGGCAAGACGCTGCGTCCCACCGAGGTGCTGATCTTCGGCAATCCGCAAGGCGGCACGCCGTTCATGGAGTGCGCACAGACCGTGGGCATCGACCTCCCGCTCAAGGCCCTGGTCTGGCAAGACAGCGCCGGACAAACCTGGCTGGGTTATAACGACCCGCAGTTCCTGGCCCAGCGCCATGCGGTCGCGCAATGCCCGGTGGTTGCAAACCTGGGCAAGGCACTGGCCGACATCGCAGCTGCGGCAGTCGCTCCTTGATGCAGGTTGCCCGCGACCAGAAAAGCGGTTACGGCGGCAAGACGATCGAGCTGCCGTTGCCGGGACGAAGCTGAACGTACCGTGGTCAGGAGCCCGGATGGCCATTGGGAGCGCGCATGGACAAGATCGATCTGCTCAAGAACTTGAATTCGCTTTGTCAGCCCTCGGCCAAGGCGGTGGACGCAATCGACGCGCCCGCGTTCGACTGCCGATGGCGCAGCCCGGGCATGCGCATGCGATCGCCTTGCTGGCGGGGTCCGCCACCACGGAGCCAGGCTGCGCACACGCCAGTCCAGTGCGAATCGCATGATCCAAAAACCTGTCGCATCGCATCCTGACTGGTTGACTGCTGCCCGCGCGCAGTGGCATTGGCGCGGGCAGGCCCGCCCACCGTTTGCCGTAGCCCCGGGGCCGGGACAGGTGTCTGTGTGGGACTTCCCGCGACCGCCGCGCCTGGTGCCCGATACCCGTGAAGTGGTGGTTCGCTGGGGTGACGATGAAATTGCACGAACAAGGCATGCAGTGCTGGCACTCGAGACCGCGCACCCGCCGACCTTCTACCTGCCTTGGGACGATGTCGCGCGCAATTGGTTCGTGCCTGCAGCCGGAGAATCCGTATGCGAATGGAAGGGTCCGGCCCGTTACTGGTCGCTTGTCGACGAGCATGATGCAGCCCGTGTTCTGCCCAGGGTCGCCTGGAGTTATCCGCAGCCGTTTTTTGGCTCCGAACGGATTGCGGATTGCGTAGCGTTATATCCAAACGCGCTTCATTGCACCGTCGATGGCGCCGTAGTCAGGCCCCAGGCAGGCGGTTTCTACGGTGGCTGGATCACGCCGGAACTGGTCGGACCGTTCAAGGGAGACGCCGGCAGCGAAACCTGGTGAGTGCCCCCAGCCCTGGCTTCGCCAGGCCCCCCAATGGGGGGCGAGGAAACTTGGGAGCGGGCTGGCGTTTCCGTGCGGCTTCGAGCGCCGCTATGGTTTTCTGACCTCCACGTCACAGTTTGCTCGCCGGCCCCGATGGGTGGTTGCCGGGGTGGTGCATTCCGCCGCCGAAGTGCGCCTGGGCGGCGCCTCGCGAAGGGGCTTCAGTTGTCCCCGGGCTTTCGGTCCGACTGATCAGGCTTCTGCCACCTCGGCAAACAACTGGGCAGCGGTCAACGTCAATGCGACGCTGGC
>CAZADK010000125.1:3722-9241 GCA_964483855.1 uncultured Rhodoferax sp. | reverse complement strand
GTCCAGCAGCGCATCATCCGGCTCCGATCCCCGGACCCGGGACAAGTCCAGGCCGGCAACCTGGATCCGGCCATCGGACGTTCGGCGCACGTCGAGCATGGGACTGTCGACCAGGACCTGGTCGAAGGTGCGGTTGAGCAGCGCGCGCGGCGACAACGAAACCAGGATACGCGGAAGTCGCAGCGCCTCGCGCCCCTGGTCGTCGAGCAGCCGCACGTTGCCGAGTTCGAAAGCCGGCAAAAAGCCGGTGGAATACGCGGTGATCGATTCGACACGCACCGGCATCCCGGTCAGCCGTGTGGCGGTAGCCTCCAGCTGCGGGCGGAGCTCACCGATTCGCGGCACAATCAGTAGATGGAGGGCCCCCCACGACGCCCCAAACAACAACCATGCCAGCAACAACAGAGCGAGCGACCAGCGGGCTGCGAACGCCAGGCCTCTCAACAGCCGTGTCGGGGTTGGTTCTGGAGTCAGTACATTCATCGTGCGTGCGCGATCGTCACAAGAATTATGACCGCCAAGCTTGAAGAAGGTGGCCTTGTCGCCGTTGCGGCGCAGGCGCAGAAACATTCCGGCATTGGGTCCCTGCTGGCGGTGCCGGCGCTGTCGCAATACTCCCGTTTCGGCCAGCGTGTGCGACGGCGCTACCAGTCCGAGCGCGCCCTGCTCGTAGCCGGTTTGCCCTCCCGCGCCACCTACGCGGGCGTGTTCGACCAACTGACAGCGGATGGCGCCGACCTGGGGTCGGCGCTTCGTATCGTGCGCCAGATCGTGCTGGAGCGGTTGATGACGCTCGACTGCGATGGACAGGCCACGGTGCAACAGGTCACGCTGGCCATGACCGAACTGGCCGAATTCGCGCTGGATGTGGCCTGCACCCAGGTGCTCGGACAACTCGATGACCAGCATGGCACGCCGCTGGGCAACGATGGCCAGCGAGCCCAGATCTGGATTGTCGGCATGGGCAAGCTCGGGGCGCGCGAGCTCAACGTGTCGAGCGACATCGACCTGATCTACGTCTATGACCAGGACGGCGAGACTGCCGGCAACGCACAGGGTCGAGGCAAGATTTCGAACCAGGAATATTTCGGCAAGGCCGTGCGCGCCCTGTACGCGCTGGTGGGCGACACCACCGAACATGGTTTCGTGTTCCGGGTCGACCTGGCACTGCGGCCGAATGGCAACTCCGGCCCGCCGGCAATCTGCCTGGGCGCACTGGAGGAGTACTTCCATGTCCAGGGTCGGGAATGGGAACGTTTCGCCTGGCTCAAGAGCCGCGTGGTCGCGCCAAGCCGTTGTGTCACTGAAGGATCGGCGGGAAACCTGCGGCCGACCGTGCTGCCTTTCGTGTTCCGGCGTTATCTCGACTACAACGTGTTCGACGCCTTGCGGGTGTTGCACCGGCAGATCCGCGAACACGCGGCGCGGCGCAGTTCCGGTCGTCCAGAGCGCACCAACGATGTCAAGCTCTCGCGCGGTGGGATCCGCGAGATCGAGTTCATCGTGCAGCTGCTGCAGGTGGTGCGCGGCGGCCAGTTCCCCGAGCTGCGCACCCGCGCCACGCTCGACGCCTTGCCCCGGCTGATGCGCGCCGGGCTGATGTCGCAGGCCACGGCTGACGCCTTGGCGACCGCCTACCTGTTCCTGCGCCAGCTGGAGCACCGCATCCAGTATCTGGACGACCAGCAGACCCATGTGTTGCCGACCCGTGACGACGACTTGCACTGGATCGCCCACGCCATGGGACACGGGTCGGCTGGCGTGTTTCTGGCCGAGCTCGACCGGCATCGGGAATTCGTCGCGCATGAGTTCGACGCGCTGCTCGGCGGCGGCAAGCCCGATTGCAAGTCCTGTAGCAGTGCGAGTTCGGCCTTGGCCTCAGCGACTGGCTTCGAGGATTTCCTGGCAACACTGCCGAGCGGATTGCGCGAACGCGTGGTGGGCTGGCGCGACAACCCGCGGTTCCTGGCCTTGCGCGACGAATCTCGCATGCGCCTGTTCCGGCTCATCAGCCGCACCGTGGCCTGGATCGCCGAGACCACGATCACCGAGGAGGCGGGCGTACGGCTGGCGGACTGGATCGAGCCGCTGCTGCGCCGCGAGAGTTACCTGGCGCTGCTGCTCGAGCGCCCCGCCGTGCACCAGCGGCTGCTGCGCCTGCTGGGCAATGCCAAGTGGCCGGCCCGCTACCTGCTGCTGCACCCGGGCGTGATCGACGAGCTGGCCAACAGCACCATGCTGGCAGAGCGATTCCAGCCAGCGGAATTCGAGAATGAACTCGAACTGCGCCGCAGCGCACTGCACATCACGGAAGAAGACGACGACGAGACGCTGCTCAACTTGTTGCGGCGTGCGCACCACGCCGAGGTATTCCGCACGCTGGCGCGAGACGTCGAAGGGGTGCTGACGGTCGAGCAGGTCGCCGACGACCTCAGCGCCCTGGCGCAGTCGATTCTGCGCGTGACTGCGCGCTGGTGCTGGAACCGGCTCAAGAACCGGCACCGCGAAACGGCGCAGCTGGCCATCATCGCCTACGGCAAACTCGGCGGCCTGGAGCTGGGCTACGGCAGCGACCTGGACATCGTCTTCGTCTACGAGGACGACGACGAGCGATCGGCCGAGACCTATGCGACCTTCGTGCGCAAGCTGATCAACTGGCTCACGGTCAAGACCGGCGAAGGCGACCTGTACGAGATCGACACGGCACTGCGCCCGAACGGCAACTCCGGATTGCTGGTCACCAGTTTCGAAGCCTTCGCCGCTTACCAGCAGAAACGCGGCAGCAACACCGCCTGGACCTGGGAACACCAGGCCATGACCCGTGCGCGTTTCGTGCTTGGCGACGATACGATGCGCACCCGTTTCGACGCGATCCGGCGCGGCGTGGTGACCGCACCACGCAATGCCGACGACCTGCGCGCGGAAATCGTCGCGATGCGCGAGAAGGTGCGCGCCGCGCACCCGATCCGCGAAGACCGTTTCGATGTCAAGCACAGTCCGGGTGGCATGGTCGATGTGGAGTTCGTCGTCCAGTACCTCGTGTTGTCGCAGGCGGCGCGGCACGAAGAACTGGTGGCCAACGCCGGCAACATCGCCTTGCTGCAGCGCGCCCAGGCGGCCGGACTGCTGCATGACGGTGTCGGCACCGCCGCCGCGCAAACCTACCGGGCGCTGCGCAAGGTGCAGCACCATGCGCGCCTGAACGAGGAGCCGACACAGGTGCCGGCGGGGCAACTCGATACGCATCGCGACGCCGTGCTGGCATTGTGGAATGCCGTATTCGGTGCACCGAGCCACCCGACGCCGCCATGAATCTGGTCCAGGTAACCCACGAGTCCATTGTCATCGGCCAGCCGCTGGCTTTTTCGCTGCGCGACGCGGCCGGCGCGCTGCTGGCGCGCAAAGGCTACGTCATCGTCTCACGGGATGACCTGGAGGCGGTGCGCGGGCGCGGCAATGGTTTCTTTGTCGATGTATCCGAGTCCGAGCAGCACCAGAAGGCCTTCGTCGGCAAGTTGCATGAACTGGTGCGCGACGAACGCCCGCTGGGCAAGATTGCGCAGGCGCAGCTAACCACCGGCGAATTGAGCCCGCCGCGCAACCGCACGCTCGGTGACGAACTCGACTGGCTCGATCTGCAGGTGCAAGGCAATCGCCTGCTGCGCGACCTCGATGGCGGGCATTTCGTCGATGCGCTGGAGCGTCTGCATGCGCGCCTGACCCAGCAATCCCGGCGCAACCCGGACGGCGCGCTGTTCGCGCTGTTTCACCTGGCGGCGAGCGAGATCCAGCTCTACAGCGCCACGCACTCCATGCTGGTCAGTGTGATGTGCAGCCTGGCTGCGCGCGACGTACTGGGCTGGCCGCAGGAAATGGAGGACAGCCTGTGCAAGGCCGCGCTGACGATGAACATCGGGATGACCGAGATCCAGGACAGGCTGGCCGCACAGAGTGACCCGCCAACACCGGCGCAGCGTGAACTGATCGAACGGCACGCGAGCCGGTCTGTGGGGCTGCTGCGCGGGTTCGGCATGACAGACGCCGACTGCCTGGAGGCGGTGCGCGATCACCACAACACCGGCCCTGGCGCTTTGGGCCCGCGCAGTCGCAGCGAGCGCATGGCGCGGCTGCTGCAACGCGCCGACAAGTTTGCAGCCCATCTGTCACCACGCGCCTCGCGCCGACCCGACTCGGCGGCAGCGGCGATGCAGGCAATCTATTTCGATGAGCAGCGCGCCATCGACGAGGCAGGAGCGGCGCTGATCAAGGCCGTGGGTGTGTACTCGCCGGGAAGCCTCGTGCGGCTGGCCAACCAGGAAATCGGCGTCGTGGTGCGGCGCGGCGCCAACACCACCATGCCGAGGGTGGCCGTGCTGGTCAATCCGGAGGGCATCGCCACGGGTGAACATGCGATTCGCGACACCAGCGCGCGCGATTGCCGCATCGTCAGTGGTGTCGCGTGGGGCGAATGCAAGGTCAAGATCCAGCTCGACCGGATGCTGGCGCTGACCAGCGGCCCTGCCGCGTCAAGCCGGTCCTGGTAAGGCGTCCGCGCCACCCTGCGCCTGCCGCGCGATCTCGCGGCTGATTTCCCTGCGGTACTTGTTGAGCTCCTGCACCGTCGCAAAGCTGCGGTTGAACAGCAGACTGAGGTTGTGCAGGATGCGCTCGACGACACGGGTCTCCCAGCTCGCGTCGAACTTGATTTGCTGGTCCAGCCAGTGTTCGAGCCACTGCGGATCAGGAACCCGACTTTGCACCGTGTCCTTCGGAAACAGCGACTTGTTGACATGCAGGTTGGTCGGATGCATGGCCTGCGCGGTGCGCCGTGCGCTGGCCATCAGCACGCCGACCTTGGCAAATGCGCTCTTGGCATCGAGCCCGAAGCGGCCAATCGCCTGTTTCATGTACTTCAGGTAGGCCCCGCCATGACGGGCTTCGTCCTGGCTGAGCTTGGTGTAGATCTGCTTGATGACCGGCTCGGTGTGCCACTGGCTGGCGCGCCGGTACCAATGGTTGAGCCGGATCTCGCCGCAAAAATGCAGCATCAGTGTCTCCAGCGCGGGCGCTGGATCGAACTCGAAACGCACGTCGTGCAGTTCGGCTTCCGTGGGCGCCAGGTCGGGACGGAAACGGCGCAGATACTCCATCAGCACCAGCGAATGTTTCTGCTCCTCGAAAAACCAGATCGACATGAATGCGGAAAAATCGCTGTCGTGGCGGTTGTCGCGCAGGAACATCTCGGTCGCGGGCAGGGCTGCCCATTCGGTGATCGCATTGAACTTGATCGTGCGGGCCTGCTCATCGGTCAACTTGTGCGCATCGAAGGTGTCCCAAGGAATATCGCGCGCCATGTTCCAGCGCACCGATTCCAGTTGCTTGAACAATTCGGGGTACAGCATGAGGTCCTTCTCAAAAGTGGCATGTCCACATACGCCACGACGCCGCGATTTTAGTGCGGTCATCATGACAGTCATGTTTGCAGGGTGACCTGGGCGCGGGCTCGCGCAGCAGATGCG
>CAZADK010000125.1:0-3622 GCA_964483855.1 uncultured Rhodoferax sp. | reverse complement strand
GTTTCAGCTTTGGTGCAATCCCGGGGTTCTTCTCCTCCCCCTTGTTGACCTCGGGGCGCTTCGCGGCAACTTTGTCTGCCGGGCGGCTTGACGGGAGCCGTCGATGAGAGTGGCCATCGTCGGATCCGGCATCGCCGGCCTGTCCGTTGCGCACCGACTGCACGGTCATGCCGCGGTCACGGTATTCGAAGCCGGCGATTACTTCGGCGGCCACACCCACACCATCGATGTCGAATTGCCAGTACACGGCCAGCTGGTGCGCCACGGCGTGGACACCGGCTTCCTGGTCTTGAACGAGCGCACCTATCCGAACCTGATTGCGCTGTTTGCCGAGCTGGGCGTGCACACCAGCCGGTCGGACATGTCGTTCTCGGTGCAGGCCCGCGAGTCAGGCAGCGGCCGCCACATGGAATGGAGCGGCCGCTCACTCGACAGCGTGTTCTCGCAGCGGCGCAATCTGATCAACCCGCGATTCCTCGGTATGTTGCGTGACCTGGGACGCTTCAACGCGTTGACCCAGCGGTTCGCGCGCGAGGGCTCCGAGGCGCAGTTGCAACAGCCATTGGGAGAGTTCCTGCGTGAGCACGCTTTTGGCGCTGCGTTCTGCGACTGGTATTTCATGCCGATGGTGGCTTGCATCTGGAGCTGCCCCAAGGCACAGATGCTGCAATTCCCGGTGGCCACGATGATCCGCTTTTGCCACAACCATGGCCTGAACCAGGTCAGCAACCGGCCGCAGTGGTGGACCGTGACTGGCGGTGCCCGTCACTATGTGGACAAGATCCTGGCGCGTGTCCACGACAAGCGGCTGAACACGCCGGTGCGTGCCGTGCGTCGCCACGGCGCTGGCGCCGGTGTCACGGTCAGCACCGACCATGGCGACGAGCACTTCGACAAACTGGTGCTGGCCACGCACAGCGACCAGTCGCTGGCCCTGTTGTCCGATGCAAGCCCGCAGGAGCGCGCCACGCTGGGCGCGATCGGCTACTGCCCGAACCGCGCCGTGCTGCATACCGACGTCACGGTGCTGCCACGGCATCGGCGTGCCTGGGCGGCGTGGAACTACGAATCGGCCGCCGGCGCGACTGCGGCGGCGCAGGATGGCGCGGACACGGTCTGCCTGCACTACCTGCTCAACCAGTTGCAGCCGCTGCCATGGACGCAGCCGGTGGTCGTTTCGCTCAATCCGATCCGCGCCATCGCACGCGAGCACATCCTGGGCGAGTTCGCATACGCGCACCCGGTGTTCGACCGGCCCGCCGTCGCGGCGCAGGCTCAAGTTGGCGCTCTGCAAGGTGTGCGAGACACGTATTTCTGCGGCGCATGGATGGGTTATGGATTCCACGAAGACGGGCTCAAGGCCGGACTCGACGTCGCCCGTCGGCTGCTCGACGCGCCTGAACCGCAACGCGAACCACGCCGGGAAGCGCTGGCGTTTGCATGACAGCGGCCAGGATGTCTCCGACCGATGGCGCAACACCGGTGCCCCCAGCATCTGCGCCTGTGCTGCCGATGATCGGTTTTGGCGAAGTGCGCCACACCCGGTTGCGTCCGGCGCGCAATGCCTTCGCATATCCGGGTTATTTCCTGATGCTGCCGATGCGCTCGATGCTGGAGCCGGATCATCCCGCGGCGCAGACCTGCCTGGCACGCAACCGGCGCGCCGCATTGAGCTTCTTCGACACCGACCATGGTGATGGCCGCCCGATGGAGCGCGGCGGAGCCCTGGCCTGGCTGGACGCACTGCTGCAACAACACGGCATCATCGACGCCACCGGCGAGGCGTGGCTGCACTGTTACCCGCGGGTGCTCGGATACACCTTCAAGCCGGTCAGCTTCTGGTTCTGCCACCGCGCGCCCCACGACCAGGGCGGCGCCTTGCGCGCCATCGTGTGCGAGGTCAACAACACCTTCGGGGAACGTCATTTCTACCTGCTCGACCAGCCTCGCTGGGGCCTGCGGCTGGACGCGACCAAGGAGTTCCATGTCTCGCCGTTCCTGCGGGTCGAAGGCCGTTACCACTTTCGTTTCATGCGTACCGAGCGCCCCGAGGGCGAGCGTTGCGTGGTGCGCATCGACTACGACGACGACGCGGGCGCAGTGCTGCAGACCAGTGTCAGTGGAACCCTGGCGCCGGTCTCGCGGCAGTCAGTGCGCCGGGCCTTGTGGCGACATCCGGCAATGACGCTGGGTGTGATCAGCCGCATCCACCTGCAAGCCGCCCGGCTGTGGCTCAAGCGGGTGCGATACGTGCCCAAACCCGCACCACCTGAGGGCGCCGTGACCCGACAGGAACACCCCACCGTTCGAGACCACCACCAACGATGACTGCCATGAACACCCGCACCCTGAACTACCCGAGCGCCCTGCGCCATGCCCCCGCTGCTGCACGAAGCGCCATCCGGCTGCTCGAGCGTCTGCGCCATGGCAGCCTGACGGTGCAGTTGCCCGATGGCACTGTCCAGCTTTTCGGCGAAGCCACCCGGGCCGACGCGACTGCCGGCAGCGGCACTGCCCAGCCGGGCGCCATGATCGCGCTGCGCAACTGGAACATGTGCGCCGCCACACTGCGCAGCGGTGACATCGGCTTTGCCGAGAGTTATATCGCCGGCGACTGGAGCACGCCCAACCTGACCGACCTGTTGCGGCTGTTCATCCGCAACCGCAATGAACTCGAGGACGTCATCTACGGCAGCTGGACCGGGCGCGCCCTGTACCGCATCCGGCATTGGCTCAACCGGAACACACGCGCCAACAGCCAGAAGAACATCCACGCGCACTACGACCTGGGCAACGCGTTTTACAGCCTGTGGCTGGACGACACGATGAACTATTCATCGGCACTGTTCGAGGGTGATCATGGACGCAGCATGCGCGAGGCGCAAAATGCAAAGGTTCGTCGCGCGTTGTGCATGGCCGGCGTGCAGGCCGGTGACCGGGTGCTGGAGATCGGCTGCGGCTGGGGCGCGCTGGCAGAAATGGCCAGCACGGAATTCGGCGCCAGCTTGACAGGAGTGACGCTGAGCACCGAGCAGCTCGCATTCGCCCGCTCGCGGATGGCCGCACTGGCGCAGCCGGGCGGCGCCCCGGCCGTGGTCGATCTGCGCCTGCAGGACTACCGCGACATCGACGACGGCCCTTTTGATGCCATCTGCTCGATCGAAATGGTGGAAGCGGTGGGGCAAGCTTACTGGCCCACCTATTTCCAGAGCGTGCACCGCCTGCTCAAGCCTGGCGGGCGGGCCTGCATCCAGAGCATCGTGATAGACGACAGACTGTTCGACCGCTACATCCGCTCAAGTGACTTCATCCAGCAATACATCTTTCCGGGCGGCTGCCTGCCCTGCCCGCGCGAGTTCCGGCGCGAGGCCGCGGCCGCAGGCCTGACCGTGGTGGACGAACTCGCGTTTGGCCAGGATTACGCCGAAACGCTGCGCCGCTGGCGCCATGACTTCCAGGCCAACCGCGAGGCGATCGCGCAACTGGGCTTCGACACCCGTTTCATGCGCATCTGGGAGTTCTACCTGGCCTACTGCGAAGCGGCATTCGACATGGCCAACATCGATCTGGTGCAGTACACGATGGTCAAGAATTCATGAGCGCGGCCGGGCCGCTCCCAAGG
>CAZADK010000124.1:0-9297 GCA_964483855.1 uncultured Rhodoferax sp. | reverse complement strand
GCGGTATGGCCGAGCGCATCCCCGGACGCGAGGTGGTCGTCGGCGACCTCGCGTCCGGGGATGCGCTCGGCCATACCGCCGCGGATCACGCGTGCGCGCGGGCTCGACAGATCGCGCAGCGCCTCCAGCGTGTTGTCGGTGCGGCGCTCCTGCACGATGGTGACGGCGATGATGATGACGACGAAACCCAGCAGCACCAGCGCCTCTTGGGGATCGCCCATCGCCAGGTACACCGCCCCCGCGCCCAGCAGCAGCAGGAACATCGGCTCGCGCGCGACCTCCCAGGCGATGTTGGCCAGTGTGCGGCGCTGGCTCAGGCCCAGTTCGTTCGGGCCGTCGGCGCGCAGGCGCCTGGCGGCCTCGTCACGGTCCAGGCCCTGTGAGGTTTCGTTGGCCATCGGGCAGGGTGTGCTGGTGTCGGTGAAGGAATGCCGGCATCATCGCATTGACACGTCCGCGGCCGCTGCGGTGCGAGTCTCCTGCGCCGCCGTCAGTCGTCGTCGTCGTCATGTCCGACACGCGGCTTGTCGTGTATCTGTGCAGCGCCGTTGCCCGGGAACAGGCCTTTCGGACTGTCCTGCCATTGCCAGGCCCAGAAGGCCAGTACCGCAGCCAGCAGCACGATCGCCAGCCAAGCATGGTTGCGGCGCGCGACATCGGGGCCGGCACCTTCGACGCGGCCGGTGAGCATCGGCAGCGCCTGGTTCTTGCGCCGCAGCACGCTCAGGACCAGGATCAGTCCCAGATGGGTCAGCACCAGCCACAGGAAGACTTCGCCGGCCGACTCGTGCAGTTCCTCCAGCCATTCGCCGCCCCATTCGTTGTAGGTTGCGTAGCCGCTCAGTGTCACCGGCACGACGGCCACCAGCAGGGCCACGAGCGCCAGTGCCATCAGCAGGTTCTGACCCTGGCGCGCGTTCACCTGGCCCGGCGCGCCGGGCCTGAACGACGTCAACCACGCTTTCATGCCGGTCAGCCTGCGCCACAAGAGCGACAAGCGTGCCTGGCGCGGGCCGATCAGGCCGTAGGCGACCCGCAAGGCCAGTAGCCCGGCCAGGGTGTAGCCCAGCGTGACGTGCAGCAATCGCCAGCTCTCGCTGTCGGCGCTGGCATAGGCGCCGACGAAACACAGCGCGAACAACCAGTGGAACATGCGCATCGGCGCGTCGGTGACCCGGCGTGTCGGCGTCTGCGAGGCCCGTTCGTCGGGGAAGGAAACGGATGGGTTGGAAGTATGCATGGTGAACTCTTGGATGGGGTGTTGGCGGCAGCTGCGTCAATCGTCCTGGAAGGCGCGCAGATAACGCTTGTCCAGCCCGGGCGGGACCCGCAGCCGGTCGTCATCGAAATCGCCGCGCGCGGCATCGACATGGCAGGCCGTGCAGTTGGCCGAGGTCTTGACGCTGGCGTGCTGCCACACGGCCGGGTCGATCTTGCGGTGCTTGCGCGTGAACCAGTCCGAGCGGGTGATGCGGTCCTGCGCGGGTGCATCGCGCAAACGCCCGCGACTCGCGGCGTTTGCCTGCAACCAGGTACCGATCTGCTGCGTGGTCTGCGCATCGAGCGAGGCGTCGGTGCCGAAATGGCGGCCCAGCCCGTCCATGATGCTGCGCCAGGAACTGGCCGGCAACAGGCCTGCCGGATAGGCGAGGTGGCAAGACCCGCATTCCTGCTGGTAGGCCGGCAGCGGCGGGCCTGCCTGCATGCGCCCGCTGTCGGCGTGCACGGTGCCGACCAGCGCCAGCGCCAGCAGGCTGGCGCGGGAGATGCGCAAGTGCGCGCGGACATGTGCGGGAAAGGATTTGAAAGACATGGTTCTGGCTCCAGCGTGAAAGTAAGGGGCAGAAGTGGTTTGTGTCAGCGCTTGAGCCCGACCAGATAAGCCAGCACATCGGCCTTTTCGGTCGCGCTGCATTCGCGCTGGAGCACGTCGTTGCAGTTGCGGCGGAACCATTTGTCGATGCGTGCACTGCTGGTGAAAGCCTGTGGGTTGAAGGCTGGAGCCAGCGGAGCGATGTCCTTGCCGGTGCTGGCGTGTTGCCCGGTCTTCACGGGAGGACTGCCGTGGCAGGAACTGCACGACCATTCGCCGCCGTGACGGGTGCCGAAGAAGGCGCGGCCCCGCTCGGCATTGCCGGGCGCACTGGCCAGCGTGCTCCAGCGCTCCAGTTGTTGCGCGGCACTGGTGTCGGCGGCCATCGCTGGCGGCGTCGCCAAGGTCGCGGCGGCAAGGACCAGGGCCAGCGCGGCGCCGGGTCTGGGGGTGGTTCGGATGACGGATGGGTGTGACATGGAGGCTCCAACCAGGTGAGTTGCGTCGCATGTTGCGCCGGCTGCCCTGTACCCAGGCTGAAGGGCGCGTTCATCTGGCGTTCAGACCAGGCGCGCCACAATGCGGGTGTCATCCCATCCGCGCGGAACGCGCCTGATGTCCAAACCGATCTGTTCCCTGCTCTTGTTGCTGTCCTTGTCGTGCATCGTGCCAGCTGTCCTGGCCGACGGCGAGCATGACCATGACCGCGCGCGCGCGGCGTTGCGCGCGGGTGAGGTGCTGCCGCTGTCGACCATCCTGGAGCGGGTCGCCAGGGAGCAGCCGGGCCAGGTGCTGGAGGTCGAACTCGAACGCGACGATGGCCGCTGGATCTACGAACTCAAGCTGCTTCAGGGCGAAGGCAAACTGGTCAAGCTCAAGGTCGATGCACGTGACGGCGCGGTTCTCAGGAAGAAAAGCGACGGCCGTTGATGCGTATCCTGCTGGTGGAGGACGAACCCAGCCTGGCGCTGCAACTGCGCCAGACGCTGGGCGACGCAGGGTATGCGGTCGATCACACGGACAACGGCCGTGATGCCTGGCAGATGGGCGGCGTGCAGGCCTACGACGCCATGGTGCTTGACCTCGGCCTGCCGGTGCTCGACGGCCTGAGCGTGCTCAAGCGCTGGCGCCAGGAAGGCATCACGGCGCCGGTGCTGATACTCACGGCGCGTGACCAGTGGCACGAAAAGGTCGCCGGCATCGATGCCGGTGCCGACGACTACCTGACCAAGCCGTTTCACACCGAGGAGTTGCTGGCCCGGGTGCGGGCATTGATCCGGCGCTCCCACGGGCAGGCATCCGCGGTGTTGCATTGCGGCCCTTTGAGCCTGGACACGCGCAGTGGGCGGGTCACGCTCGATGGCCATCCGGTGGCGATGACGGGCCATGAATACAAGGTGCTGACCTACCTGATGCACCGACCCGACACCGTGGTCTCGCGCGCCGAGCTGACCGAACACATCTACGCGCAGGACTTCGACCGCGACTCCAACACCATCGAGGTGTTCGTGGCGCGGCTGCGCAAGAAACTGCCTGCGTCCATGATCGAGACCGTGCGGGGTCGGGGTTACCGGTTGGCGTCGCCGTGATGGCGTGGCGTGGGGCGTCGTCGCTGCGGCTGCGCTTGCTCGGCCTGACCGCGGTGGGGCTCACGCTGGCCTTGCTGCTCGCCTGGCTGGTGCTCGCAGGCCTGTTTCAGGACGAGGTGATGCGCCAGTTCCGGCAGGCTCTGGAGCAGCAGCTCGATCAGTTGACCGCGCGGGTGGAGTTCGACCCGCAGGGACGGCCACAGGTCGACCCGGCAGGCTTGAGCGATCCGCGCTGGAACAAACCGTATTCCGGGTTGTACTGGCAGATCAACGATGCCGACCAGGTGGCGCAGTCACGCTCGCGATCGTTGTGGGACACCCAGTTATCCAATATCTCCGACACCCTGGCCGATGGCGCGGTGCATGCCCACGCGGCGGCTGGTCCGCAGGGCGCACCTTTGCTGGTGCTCGAACGCGCCGTGCGATCGGCGCAAATCCCCTCCGGGCGATGGCGCCTGCTGGTGGCGGCCGACACCCAGGCGGTGCAGGCCGCCGTGCAGCGGTTCCGGGGGGTGCTGGCGCTGTCGCTGGCCGCGCTGCTGGGCTTGCTGCTGGTGGCGGCTTGGGCGCAGGTATCGCTGGGCCTGGCTCCGTTGCGCGCGCTGCAACGGGCCTTGGTTGCGTTGCGTGAAGGCCAGACCCAACGCCTGGAAGGCACGGCGCCGCTCGAGGTGCAGCCGCTGGTCGACGGCTTCAATGCCGTGCTCGAGCGCAATGCGCAGGTCGTGCAGCGCGCGCGGCAACAGGCCGGCAACCTGGCGCATGCCGTCAAGACGCCGCTGGCGGTGCTGGGCCAGGCGGCCGAAGCGGTGGTCACGCCGACACCGGGGCCGTCGGCACCGCCAGCCAGTGTCGACCTGGCCCGGCTGGTGCTGGAGCAGGTGGATCTGGCGCGTCGGCAGGTCGATTGGCATCTTGCGCATGCCCGGGCCGCCGGAGGGCATGGTTTGCCCGGCCAGCGCGTCTTGCTCGATCCGGTGCTGCGCGGTCTGGTGCGTGTGATGGACAAGGTGTACGCCACCCGCGCCATCGACGTGCGGTGCCAGGCCATCGACGCGAAGCTGGCGTTTGCCGGCGAGGAGCAGGACCTGCAGCAGATACTGGGCAATGTGATCGACAACGCCTGCAAGTGGGCACGCGCGGTGGTGTTGGTGCAGGCGAGGTTGCAGGCCGATGCGACCGCCGCGCTGCTGGTGGTCACGGTGCAGGATGACGGACCGGGCATCGCACCTGCGTTGCGCGACGCCGTGCTGGCACGGGGCAACCGCATCGACGAGTCGGTGCCAGGCTCGGGTCTCGGACTGGCGATCGTTGCCGATCGGGTGGCCGCATACGGCGGCGCGATCGCGCTCGATCCGTCTCCGCAAGGCGGCCTGCAGGTGGAGATACGGCTGCCGGCGGCGCTGTAGTCTGGGCGCCGACCTGGCCCTCGCCTACCGCGAAGTGAAGCCGCGACGCCGGATCTGCGTCGCGGCGCCGTCCATCACGGGCACTGCAACACGCCACCCACGTTCTGGCAGACGCGCCCGTCGGGCCGCACCAGCGCGGCGCCGATCGCATTGGTGCGGGTTCCGTCGGAGCCCCAGCAGCCGGCGCTGTCGCAGGGGCCGGTGAACGTGGGGCGCGGCACCGGGTCGATGGTGATGACCGGCGAGGGCAGCGTCGGTGAGCGGATCTGCCCGGCCGCGGACGGTACTGCGATCGGCGCCTGGTAGGGGCGAGGGGCGCCGCCCCGCGACGGTGCGCTGGCCGCCGTCGCGCTCGCCGAAGCACCGGTTGCCACTGGTGTCGCCAACTCCCCGGCAGGCGCGCCGGTGCATGCCGACAGCAAGGCCAAGGTGACCACGGTCGTTCGCAGGTTTTGTGCTCCCATGTATAACTGAGCGGATCATGAAGGATAAGTTGCATCGACGAGAGTGGATGGGGCACGTCGCCGTCGGCATGCTGGGCGCCGCGGGCAGCGGAATCGCCGCGCAGCCCGCGGCGGCAGACGACATCCTGCGCAAACCCGTCGGCTCCGGCGGTCTGTTGCTGCCGGTCATCGGGCTGGGCAGCTGGATCACCTTCAATGTCGGTGACGACCCGCAGGCGCGCAAGGCTTGCGCCGAGGTCATGCGCCATTTCTTCCAGGCGGGTGGCCGGCTGATCGACTCGTCGCCGATGTACGGTTCGTCGCAGCCGGTCATCGGCGAGGCTCTGCAGGTGCTGGATGCGCGCGGGCGGGTATTCTCGGCCGACAAGGTCTGGACATCCGGCGATGGGCGCGCGCAGATCGATGACTCGCGTCAACACTGGGGCGTGCCGCGCTTCGATCTGCTGCAGGTGCACAACCTGCTGGCCTGGCGCGCGCAACTGCCGCTGCTGTTCGAACTCAAGCGCGCGGGCCGGCTCGGCCACGTCGGCATCACCACCTCGCATGGCCGGCGCCACGCCGAGCTCGAGCAACTGATGCGCGAGCATCCGCTCGATTTCGTGCAGCTCAGCTACAACATCGTCGACCGGGCCGTGGAGCAGCGTATCCTGCCGCTGGCGCGCGAGCGCGGCATCGCCGTCATCGCCAACCGGCCGTTTCGCGAAGGGGCCCTGATGCGCTCGGTGCAGCGCGAGCGCCTGCCGGCCTGGGCGGCCGAGGTCGGATGCACCAACTGGGCCGAGTTCCTGCTCAAATTCATCGTCTCGCATCCAGCCGTGACCTGTGCGATACCGGCGACCAGCCGGGTCGATCATGTGCGCGAGAACATGGGTGCGGCGCGCGGGCGCCTGCCCGATACCGCGCAGCGTGCGCGCATGGCAGCAGCAGTCGCCGCGTTGTGACCGGCCGCGTTGTGACCGGGTCGGCGTGATGGGCGAATGGTCCACCTACAGCCTGGACGATTTCCTGATGTTCTCGGCGCGGGCCTGGTACCGCATGCTCGAGCTGCACAACCGCGCCTGGTGGCCGCTGCAGATCGCCGCGGCGGCGCTGGGCTTGTGCCTGACGTGGGCCTTGCACCGTCGACTGCGCCCGGCGCTGCGCCTGGGGCTGGTGCTGGCCGGCGCAGGCCTGTTGTTCGTGGCCTGGTCATTCCACTGGGGGCCGCATGCCGGCATCAACCTGGCGGCGCCGTATTTCGCGCTCGCGTTCGGTGCGCAGGGCGTGTGGATGATCGGCCTGGCCTTGCTGCGGCCCGGGCTCGTGCTGGAGCGCGGCTCCGATGCGACGACCCGGCTGGCCCTGGCGCTGCTGGTTGGCGCGCTGCTGCTGTTTCCGGTGCTGGCAGTGGTGTGGATGCGACCGATGGCCCAGGCCCAATGGTTTGCGCTGGCACCCGACCCCACGATGCTGGCCGCGCTGGCGGTCGTGCTGTTGCTGCCGCGCAGCCAGGGTTTGCGTCGTCCAGCCTTGACCAGCGCCTCGCTGATGGTGGTGCCCCTGTCGTGGAGCGCCGCCACCGGCCTGACCCTGTGGACGCTCGACGCCGCCGACTGGTGGCTGATGCCGGCGGCCGGATTGCTGGCATGTGGTGTAGCGGGATGGCAGGCAGCGCACCCGTCGGCTCTCTGAGATCGGCGGCCGGTCAGACCGGCAGTCGGTCGGTCTGCCTGGTTGGTCTTGGCAAGCACGACGGTTCGCGCTAAGCTGGTTCCACGCCGCAATGCGATTGCCGGCGTGGAACCATGCACATTCTGGCCCTTGTCATCCTGCTGCTGGCGATTACGGCGACGCATGCGCGCGTGATCAACATCGTCGAGCCCAGCCTGGGACTGGCGTTTACCGACACCGAGGTGATTGCGCACGCCAAGCCCGCCAAGGCGGCGTTGCTCAAGCGGTTGCGGCAGGCGGGCCGGCTCGGTTGCGAGACGCATTGCGGGCTGGTGGCGGTGGTGTGGAACTCCTTGCGCCCCGTGGTCGCGGCCCAGCGGCCCGGCCGGCTGGTCGACCTGCGGTTGTTGGTGGTGCGCGACCCGGACATCAATGCCTTGTCGTTCCCGGATGGCACCATCGTGGTGTCGGAATCGTTCATCGGCCGGCAGGCGCTGGGTCCGGCGGAGCTGGCATTCGTGCTGGCGCACGAGGTGGCCCATGTGCTGCTGCAACACGAACGCCAGGGTCTGACCTCGATGCTGGCACTGATTCCGTCGCGGGCGCAGCGCACGCCGAAGGATGTCTACGCCGAGATGGAGTTCAACTACTTCGCGATGTCCGACTCGATGCAGCTGGTGTTCCACCAGGTCGAGCGCGAGGCCGACGAACTCGGCCTGCAGATTGCGGCGCTGGCGGGCTACCCGCCGCACGCGCAGCTGCGATTCCTCGAGCAGGCATCGGCGCGCGATCTGCCACGGCAGTCGATGGTCTCCACACATCCCGACATGGCCAGCCGGCTGGAGCACCTGCGCCGGATGCTGCCGCTGGCGCAGCGCCTGTGGGAGGTCGGATTGCAGTGACTGGGCCAGACGTGTTTTCCTGGACACGGCGAGGTGAGGGAAAATCGGCATATGACCGAAACTGAAAAACCCATCCGCCCGGACCTGCCCGATCACTTGTCGGTCGACCCGCGCAGCCCCCACCATGTCGCCGCCGTGTTCGAACACGATATCGGCATCCGCGTCAACGGCAAGGAGCGCAACGACGTGAGCGAATACTGCATCAGCGAAGGCTGGGTCAAGGTGCCCTCCGGCAAGACGCTGGACCGAAAGGGCCATCCGCTGCTGATCAAGATCAAGGGGACGGTAGAGGCGTTCTACAAGTAGGCGCGCAGTGGGTGCAGGAGGCGAGCAGCGCGTGCAGTAGGCACGCAGCTGGTGACGGCCGGATGCGTCGGGCGCAAGCGCTGTTCCAGCCGAACATCGCCTCCATGCGATGCTTGCCCTTGACCACAATGAGAACCGTCCCTTCGTTGGAAAATGGGTGATTTGTCATTCCGGGCGGTCTGGCGGACACTGTCGATTTCGGCTCAAACCGATCCGTTGAGGAGGTGAATAAACATGGTGACGGTGCGAGTGACGGACGATGGTGCTGTGTTGACGCTCGATACCGACAGCGGCGCCGCGCTGCGGTTCCACGCCGTCTGGTTGCGCGATAACGCCAGGGACAGCGAGACCCGCGCCCCTGGCAACGGCCAGCGCCTGATCGCGTTGCGTGACATTGCGCCCGACACCCGCATCGCATCGGCGGCGGTCGGCGGCGACCGCCTGACGGTGCATTTCGCACCCGAAGGCAAGAGCGTCGACTATGACATCGCCTGGCTACAGGCGCATGCCTACGATCGCGCACAACCCGGCACGCCTGGCTGGATCGGCGACGCCATCACCACCTGGGACAGCGGCCTGATGGACGCGGTGCCGGTCGGCGATTTCGCCGCGGTCAAGCGCAATCCCCCGGCGCTGCGCGACTGGTTGCGCCAGGTGCGCCAATACGGTTTCGGCAAACTCACCGGCGGCCCGGTCGAACCCGGCGCCTTGCTGCAGGTGGCCGGGCTGTTCGGCTATGTGCGCGAGACCAACTATGGCGTCTATTTCGAGGTGCGTACCGAGGTCAACCCGACCAACCTTGCGTATACCGGCCTGGGCCTGCAGGCCCACACCGACAACCCCTACCGCGACCCGGTGCCAACAATGCAGATCCTGTATTGCCTGGAGAACTCGGCCGAGGGTGGCGAAAACATGGTCGTCGATGGCTTCAAGGCAGCGCTGCGCCTGCGGGCCGAGAACCCGGCCTGGTTCGAACTGTTGACGCAACACTGCGCTCGCTACGAATACGCCGGCGAGGCCGGCGTGTGCCTGCGTTCGCGCCGCCCGATGATCGAACTGGCGCCTGATGGTGAACTGGTGGCCGTGCGATTCAACAACCGCTCCACTGCCGCCATCACGGACGTGCCGTTCAACAAGATGGCCGACTACTACGCTGCCTACCGG
>CAZADK010000123.1:0-9379 GCA_964483855.1 uncultured Rhodoferax sp. | reverse complement strand
ACAAGAAACTGACCGGCATGTCGTTCCGGGTGCCGACTTCCGACGTGTCGGTGGTCGACCTGACGGTCGAGTTGTCCAGGGAAGCGACTTACGCCGAGATCTGCGCCGCGATGAAGAAGGCGTCCGAGGGCAGCATGAAGGGCGTGATGGGTTACACCGAGGACAAGGTGGTCTCCACCGACTTCCGCGGCGAAAGCTGCACCTCGGTTTTCGACGCCGACGCGGGCATGGCGCTCGACAGCACCTTTGTCAAGGTGGTTTCCTGGTATGACAACGAGTGGGGTTATTCGTGCAAGGTGCTGGAGATGGCGCGGGTCGTGGCCGGCAACTGAGGCCAGCAGCCCGCCATATTCGGATCGCCGGCCCCACCAGTCGTAGCGGTCCGTTTCTGGCTCCGCCGCACTTCAATGGCGCCTTCGCCATCCCAAGCCCGACAGGTTCGTGCATGCGCACATCGGCGGGTGTTGCGTCGCTGCGGTTCGATTGCTGTTTGATCCGGCAAAATTTGTTTGCGAGGCGCGTCGCGCGGGCTGCACAATACTGAAAAATTCCGCCAATCGCAGCAGCCATTCGTGACCCACCCCGACGCTGCCCGCGGTATCCGGCTCCTATGTGCCGGAGTATTTGTCTTCTCCTTGCAGGATGCGGTAGTCAAGCAGGTCAGCGGCGACTATCCGCTGACCGAGGTCGTCGTCATCCGGTCGCTGGTGGCGCTTCCCATCCTGCTGGTGCTGGTGCAACTCGAGGCAGGCTGGCGGGCAATTTTTTCGCCACGGTTCCGATCATTGGCGGCGCGTGCCGGCATCATGTTCGTGTCGTACACCGCTTACTACATGGCGTTTCCGGCCATGAACCTGGCGTATGCGGTGGCGCTGTATTTCACCGTGCCGCTGTTCGTGACCGCACTGGCTGGGCCAGTGCTAGGTGAGCGCATCGGTATGGTTGCGTGGGTTGCGCTGGCGGTCGGTTTTGCCGGCGTGCTGGTCATTCTGCAGCCCGGTACCGGCCTGTTCCAGTGGGCCGCGTTGTTGTCCCTGCTCGCAGCCTTGATGTACGCGACCTCGATGTTGATGGCCCGGCGCATCGGCACGGCGCAGCCGGCCTCGGTCATGGCGTTTTACCAGAATGGGGTGTTCCTGGCCGGCGCGGCGGTGATCGCCGCAGCCACCCATTGGTTGGGCATTGTGGATGCCGGACATCCCAGCGTGTCATTCCTGGTGCGGCCCTGGGTCTGGCCCACTGTCTCCGATGGTTTGCTGATCGCCTCGTGCGGCGTCATCGCGGCGGCCGGCATGTTGCTGTTGACGAACGCCTACCGTATCAGCCCGGCGAACCGGGTCACGCCGTTCGAATACACCGGCATCGTATGGGCGCCGTTGTGGGGTTTTCTGTTTTTTGGCGAGGTGCCGCGCTGGACAACCGTGATGGGGGCGGTGCTGATTGCCGCGGCCGGGTTGGTTGCGTTGCGGGAGGCGCGAAAATAGGGTCCGGCTCTGTTGCAACTGCATCGCCGGAGCAAATCGCCGCGGCGCGGCTGGATCGGTTGGCCGGTCGCGCAACCCCCGCCGATCAACTTATCGTCAGGTGCGAGCACCGTGACGATGGAAAGACGAACATGGATGTAATGAACCAAATTCGCGGCGCCTTTTCCCGGCGCGGAAACGAAGGATATGGCGAAGGCGTCAGCCAGCTGGAACATGCGATCCAGTGCGCCGCCTTCGCGCAACGCGACGGTGCCAGCCCCGCGCTGGTGGCGGCAGCCTACCTGCACGACATCGGTCATCTGCTGCACGACTTGCCGCAGGACATCGCCGACAGCGGCGTTGACACGCAGCATGAGTCGACCGGTTCAGCGTGGTTGTCGCAATATTTCGGTCCGGAACTGACCGAGCCGGTGCGCATGCATGTCGCGGCCAAGCGTTACCTTGCGTCGACCGAGGCGGGTTATCACGACCGGTTGTCGGACGCCTCGAAGTTGTCGCTCAAGCTCCAGGGCGGCCCCATGTCGCCCGAGCAGGTGCGGGCGTTTGAAGCGGAGCCGTTTTTTGCCGATGCCATCCAGTTGCGGCGCTGGGACGAGGAGGGCAAGATCGTTGGGTACCAGGGGCCAAGCGCAGAGCACTTCGAGTCGATTGTGCGCAGTTGTGCAGGCAAGAGCAGGGATTGATCCACGATCTTGCGATGGATGGCTGCCTGTTTCTATGTAAAAATAAAGTACAACTTTAATATTGCATAGATGGCGATTGCTCGGCACTTGCTTGCGACATTGCTCGGTCGGGCTCTGAGCTACCCCGTGGTCATGGTCACGGGCCCCCGCCAGGCTGGCAAGACCACTTTGTGCCGCATGGCCTTCGCCGACAAGCCCTATGCCAATCTCGAACAACCCGATACGCGTGCCTTTGCGCAAAGTGACCCGGTTGGTTTTTTGGCGCGGTTTCCGACCGGGGCGGTGATTGACGAGATCCAGCGCGTTCCAGATCTGCTTTCCTGGATACAGGTGCGTGTGGATCAAGATCAGTCGCCTGGGCAATTCATATTGACGGGCAGTCACCAATTCGAGTTGATGGCGGCGGTTACCCAGTCGCTGGCGGGGCGAACCGCGCTACTGAGACTATTCCCCCTGTCGATCAACGAACTGCGGGACGCCGGATTGCCCAGTGACACGGATCGATTGATGCATGCCGGGGGTTATCCGCGTATTCACGCCATGCGACTGGACCCTGCTGTCACTCTGGGCGACTATTTCGAGACCTATGTGGAGCGGGACCTGCGGGCGCTGATCGAGTTGCGCAATCTCCATGCATTTCGCCGCTTCGTCAAGCTGGCCGCCGGGCGCGTGGGCCAGGTGCTGAATTTGCATGGTCTGGCAGCCGATGCTGGCGTGTCCGACCCGACCGCGCGGCAATGGATGAGTCTGCTGGAGGCATCCTTCGTTGTCTACCTGCTTGCGCCGTGGTTTGGCAACCTGGGAAAGCGGCTCACGAAATCACCCAAGTTGTATTTCTGTGACGTTGGCTTGGCCGCTTGGCTGATGGGCATTCAACAGCAGTCGCAATTGGCGACCCACCCCTTGCGCGGAAACCTGTTCGAAAATCTGATCGTGATGGAATTCGTGAAGTTCGCCGAGCACCATGGTGAGCGTGCCCAATTGCACTTCTGGCGCGACAGCAATGGCCTGGAGGTCGATCTGCTGGTCGAGAACGCCATGCCGCCGGGTGCGCTCGGTCTGGTGGAAATCAAGTCGGGGCAGACTTTTGTGGCGGATTCCACAGCCTCCCTGCATCGGGTTGGCAAACTACTTGGCAGCCAGGTGAAGCGCCGGATGCTGGTTTTTGGCGGCACGGACTGCTATGTACGTGAGGGCGTTGATGTGGTGGGGATTCAGTCGGGCGGGTGAACGTCACCGTTTCCGGGCGCGGGTGGAACCCTACTCCAGAATCGTATCGGCACTCACATAATCGTAACCAAGGGCCCGAGCGACTGCTTCGTAGGTGACCTGCCCTTCGGCGACGTTGAGTCCGTTTTTCAGGTTCGGATCATCCTTGAGCGCCTGCCTCCAGCCCTTGTCGGCCAGCGCCAGCGCGTGGCCGATGGTCGAGTTGTTCAGTGCGAAGGTCGACGTACGCGCCACGGCGCCCGGCATGTTGGCCACGCAGTAGTGCACCACGCCATCGACGACGAAGGTCGGGTCGTCGTGGGTAGTGACACGGGAGGTTTCGAAGCAACCGCCCTGGTCGATGGCCACATCGACGACGACCGCGCCTTTCTTCATCGCGCCGATCATCTGTTTCGTGACGAGTTTGGGAGCGGCGGCACCGGGAATCAACACTCCGCCGACCACCAGTTCCGCGTCCAGAACCGCGTCTTCCAGGCTTTGCGCGGTCGAATACAACGTCTGGATGCGGTTGCCAAACACCAGGTCGAGTTGCCTCAACCGGTCGATGTTCTTGTCGAGCACGGTGACGCGGGCGCCCATGCCGACTGCGACCTGCAGGGCATTGGTTCCCACCACGCCGGCTCCGATGATGACGACGTGCGCCGCGGGCACCCCGGGCACGCCACCGAGCAACACCCCCATGCCGCCCTTGGACTTTTCCAGATGTGCTGCGCCGGCCTGAATGGACATCCGGCCTGCCACTTCGCTCATCGGCGCCAGCAGCGGCAGGCCGCCACCGGGGCCGGTAATGGTTTCGTAGGCGATGCAGATGGCACCGGATTGGACCAGCGCCTTGGTTTGCTCCGGATCAGGCGCGAGGTGCAGGTAGGTGTACAGGATCTGGCCTGGGCGCAACATGGCGCATTCCTGCGCTTGGGGCTCCTTGACCTTGACGATCAGGTCGGACTGGGCGAATACGGTCTGGGCATCCGGGGCGACGGTCGCGCCAGCGGCTGCGTAGAGAGCGTCGGACAGACCAATTGCTGCGCCGGCGCCAGTTTGTACCAGCACCTTGTGACCACGGGTTGTCAACTCGCGTACGCTGGCGGGGGTCAGGCCGACGCGGTATTCGTGGTTCTTGATTTCTCGCGGCAGGCCGATGCGCATGAGATGGCTCCTTGATGTCGATAGCTTGGGTAAGTGTCCGTCTCGCCACAGAATTACGGAAGTCCTATTCGGCCTCTCGGTTGCCGTGAGGCCGAAAGCCAACCTGGGATAACAGATCAGAGGCGTGGCGCAGGGCTCTTGTCGCTGGCCAGCACCCGATCAGAGCTTGCGCCTTGCAAATGACACGTCGAGGATTTTTTTGTTCAGCGGCGCAGACCGTCGGAATGTCTGGGATGTTAACGTGAAAGACACCCGCCAGAGGACGCAGCTATGCCTGACCTGACGTTGGCCGGGACGCGACTGTGGCGCGGCGCTAGGGTTATCGAACGATCAGGCGGCAGCGACAGGCGAAGTACCGGCTTCAAGGAATCCGTGCTTGATCAGCATCTTCATCCAGCGAGGCGCATTGCGCTGCACACTCAAGGCCTCGTAGTCCACCGCCCGGTCGTGATACGGCTGGCTGGACTTGAAAGTTAGTGGTTACCGCAATCCTTGCTCCTGTCGGTACTTTTTACAGAAGTTTGCGCGTCAATTCAATTGCCCCACACAAGTCATTGAATAAGAATGTTTTTTAACTCTGGCACTCATATTGCTTTAATGATGAAAAGGTCGGCTGATGTTGGCGTACTCGGTGTTTTTAAAGGGTTGCTCATGAAGAATCAAAATTCGCTTCGGGCTGTGGTGATTGCTGCTGCATTGGGTATGGGGGCGGTGGGCAGCGCCCAAGCTGCATCCACATGGGTATTCACCGACAGCGGCGACAATACGTCCAGTCCGTTCAATAACGTCGCCACGACTTCTTACAGCTCGTCTGAGACCACTCTAAATATCAGCGGTGCGTATTCGACAAACGTAAGTGGCAACGCCCTCTGGAATACGACGACGTCCAACACGGCGTCATCCGCCACCCTGGTCATTTACGGCGGTGGTCTTGGCATGAACTCCGATGGAAATGGCGCTCCGAACCACGCTATCGACAATAATGGCAATACGGAGGCCGTACTGCTGAGTTTTGGCCAAAGCGTGATCCTGACCAGCATTGGCTTGGGTTACTTCAGCAACGACTCTGACATTTCTCTGTTTCGGTACAACGGGACCAGCACCCCACCTGCCAACCTGAACACCGTGGGTTCATCGTTGACATCGATGGCCACTGGCGGTTGGGAACTAGTCGGGAACTACGCGGATCTAGGAACTGACACCAGCAATCCCTACTCGCCTGTCAATTCCGCTGAAAAAGGCTCTAGTTGGTGGTTGATCAGTGCATACAACCCCGCTTATGGCGGCGGATTCGTTTCGGATCGGTATGACTATATGAAGATCTATGCCGTTTCAACCAAGTGCACAACGACTAATTCCAATGGCACATGCGGCGGCGGTGGCATGCCGGGAACTGGCGTGCCAGAGCCCGCATCCTTGGCTTTGGTCGCTGTCGGATTGTTGGGTTTGGCTGGTGCACGCCGTCGTCGGGGAAGAGCCGGCTCCTGAGCCAATTCGAATCATCGATTGCAAGGCCGGCATTGCCGGCCTTTGCTTTTTTGTTCGCCTGGACCGAAGAACCAAAGTTGGTGCGCCGATGGGCGCGAGCTCAAGTGCCCGAACGACGATGGCTGTCGAGGTCACATGGTTCGTAAATCGACAACAAGAATGCCAGCGCCGCGTTGAGCTGGCGGCTGTTGAGCACGTGGCCAGCGCAGGTCGGATTTACTGGAGTGACAGCTTCAAGCCCCTGGCGTCGGCAGCACTTTCGAACGCGCTTCCAGATACCAACGCCGCATCAAGCTCCGCTCGAGCCTCTGTTTTGCGGCCCATGTGCGCAAGCACGGCAGCCAAGTGGTAACGAATGTCCGGGTTGCTCGGCTGGCGAAGCCGAGCATCGCGCAGGAGTTGCAGCGCCTTTTCGGTCTGACCGTTGTGAAACAGGGCCCAACCAAGGGTGTCGGTGATCAGCGCATTGCCCGGTGCACTTGCAAGAGCGGCTTCGGCCGTCTTGACCGCCGAGGGATCTTTCAAGCGAATTTGCACGTTGGCCAGATTGTTCAGCGCTTCGGCATCCTCGGGCTTGAGTTTTAGCGCTGTCTGGTATTTTTCCCGGGCGGCGGTGTAGTTGCCTGAGCGCGCATGCGCGTTAGCCAAGGCCTTGTGCACTGCGAGGTCGCGAGGATGTGTTTTCAGCCATTGTTGGGCCAATTCCTTAGCCGGTGCTCCACCATCTTGACGGGCCAAGGCGCCAAAGAGCCGCATTACGGACGCGGTGCTGGATTCCATATCGTGCGACCGGCGGTAGGCATCAATCGCAGCTGAGACGTGCCCACGCGCCATCGCAATGTCGCCCAGCAAGGTGTGGCCGACAGCCAGTTTCGGATTTTGCGTCAGAATGTCGCGTGCGCGTTTCTCGGCTTTCGCGACCTCGCCCTGGCGCAACTCCACCCGGACCAGCAGAGCCTGAGCGGGCATGTAGTTCGGACGACTCGACAAGGCCTTGTCAAGGCTGTAGTTGGCGCCACCCGGGTTGTTGGCCACCAGTTGGAGCTCGGCGATCTGCACCTGCAGCGGTGCATCGTATTCAGCATATCGGGTCGCGCTGTTCAGCGCGCTTTTTGCGCCAACAGAGTCGCCATTGGCCAGCGACGCCCGGCTGTAGGCCAGAATTGTTGGCAGGTCTTCCGGGTTTTTCGACGATGCCGATTTCGCGGCATCCACGGCTGCGCCCGGTCGCCCGTAACGAAGGTGAAAGTCAACCAGAGCGAGGTCCCACCGCACATCACGTCCGATCGCACTGTCGCGTGCCTTCTCGAGCCAACGTTGCGCATCCGCCGGTTGGCCCTTGCGATCGGAGATGATCGCCAACTCGTGCAGGGCCTCGCCAAGCTTGGGATCGGCCTTGAGCAGATCACCCAAACGGTTGGAAGCGGCATCGTACGACTTGGTCGCAATTTCCAGGCGAGCCAGATTCAATTGTGCCTGCGTGAACTTGCCGTCGATCTGGATCGCCCTCTCAAACGCGGTCCGCGATGCAGCGATGTTGCCTGATTGCCCCAGCGCCATCCCCAGCAAGTTGTGGTAGATCGCACTGCTGGGATAGGCCTTGGCCAGCTGTTCGGCGATGGGAACCGCCTTGCGGGCTTGATTGCCGCGGATGTATAGCTGCGCCAGCGTCACCGCAGCGTGGATCTGTTTTGGATCTTTCTTGTAGGCAGCCTCGAGTTCGGCGATGCCGTTCTCGGCTTTGCCGTCGCCCACCAGGCTCAGACCCAGTGCCGTCCTGAAAGCGGGGCTGTCCTGGTTTTTGAGGGCGTCCTGCATCAAGGCGGCTGCCTTGGCATTTCGCCCCATGGCCATGTAGGCCGAGGCCAGCAACGTCAGGGCCTGGCCGTCGCTGGGCTGTACCCGGAGATACGGCTCCAGTACACCAATCGCCTGGCTCCCATTGCCATCCGCCATATATAGCCGTGCCAGCAGTTTGGACACCGGACTGTCTTTCTGGACTCGCTGAAACGCTTCCAGGTACTGCTTGGCCTTCTCACCCTGGTTCTGGCCGAAATGCGCCAATCCGTTGAGCATGAGCATTTGGGGCCGGTATCGGATGAAATCGATGGGAACGGGGTCGAGCAGATCCGTGACTTGCTTGAGAGCCGCCTGGGTGGCCACCACGTTGCCGTCATGCTCCGCCAACAGCGCCTTCAGATATGCGCCGCGCGGCTCGCTTGGGACGAGGGCCTGCAGTTCGACCACGTCTTTGGCCGCATCGGCAAAACGGCGCTGGTCCATGGCGATGCCGATTCGTGCCACCCGGGCTTCCACGTGCTTCTTCTCGGCCTGGAGCGCGCGGTTGTAAGACGCCAGCGCGCTGCGCAGGTCGCCCTGGACATGGGCGACGGAGCCTTTCTGATAATGGGCTTCGGCCGATTCCGGGTTCAAGGTCAACGCCCGGTCGGCCGCTGAATTGGCGTCCTTGAGGTTGCGCGAACGGATGCGGATCGGAATTTCGGTCAGCCAGACGTCGGCGTTTCGGTCATCTATGGCGCGGGCCTCGTTGACGGCACGCATGGCCAGGTCGGGGTTGCCAAGGTCGGTTTGCACCCGGGCAAGCAGCAAGTGCAACTGCAATTGCACGCCAGCCGGTAGGCCGGCGGGTTCGAAAATCCTTTTGTCGACGACTAGCCGGTGTTTGCCTTGCGCCATGTACGACTCGCCGAGCAACACAGCGACTTCGGCCCGGTTGACGCCCAGCCGCAGGGCTTCGGTCAAAGCCACTTCTGCCGAAGCGACCTCGCCGTTCTGCATCAACGCCTTGCCCAACAGCAACTGCACCGGCAACATGTTCGGATCGATCTGCAGCGCATTCTTGAGCTGGATGATGGCGCCCGGAATGTCCTTCTTGTCGTAGCGCACTAGTGCGTCTTCGTAATACCCGGCGGCCTTGGCGTTAGTCTGCCCCATCGCTGGAGCCATGGCCAAGCCAACGGCGCAGGCCAGCAGGGGCGCAAGCAGGTAGCGATGCAAGAGTGGACGGGGTGAACGCTGAAATGTCATGACGAACGTCGCATGGGCGGGACAGTTGTTCATCCTAGCCCAAGCCAGGGCCGATTTGCGCAGTTTGGGGTTTTTGCCGACCGCTCAGCGGGAAAATTGCAGCTTTGTGCATTGGACCGGGCGGCGGGGCTGCCTTCGGAGCACATCCAGCGGCAGGCGTGCGCCACGACGTGCCAGCGTTGCCGCCAGGCGCCCGCAGCCCATGGGCTGTACTCATGGGTTCGCGACGCGTCGCTCGACGACCTTACCGATTCGACGGAAAACTAAACACCGCCCCCTCCCGCACACCCGCCGAAGGCC
>CAZADK010000122.1:0-9476 GCA_964483855.1 uncultured Rhodoferax sp. | reverse complement strand
CCGGAACCGCAGGTGGCCGACTGGTGACGCTCAATTCGATCGCCACCGCCGCGGGACAGACGGTCAACATCACGCCGCTGACGGACCTGATCGTCTCCACCGCGTTGGGCCGCCCGGGCGGTAGCGCTCTCACCAACCTGTGCGCACCGGTCAACCAGGTGGTACCGGCGGACTGCGTTTCCGCGTTGGCAAGCGTGGCCACGACACCGGCCAGGCTGACCAGCGCCACTGAAGCCGTCATGGCCATCATCGCGCCCCTCAACCTGACGGGCATCAACCCGTTGACGGGTGCTCTGGTGGCCGACGGCACCGGCATGGACAAGATTCTGGACCAGATCCTGATGACCCCGGCAGATGCGCAAGGCGCCATGGCCACCATCACACTGATTGCGACCAACACGTCCCTTGGAACGGTCACCCTGCCGCCGACGGCTGGCGCCGGCGCGACGACAGCGGCGATCGAGCCTTCGGGCCCCGAGTTGTCCAAAGCCACGGCGGGTGCGGCAGTGCTGCCGGAAATTCGCGCCTGCCTGGCCTCCTTGAATGCCCTGTATCCCAAGACCGGCTTCCAGGCGCCTTCGTCCCAGGCGGTGACGCCATTTGTCGACAGCACGTTCCTGCTCGGCCAGGGAGAGGACAGTGCCGCCATTGTTGCCGCGCTGACCGACACCAGCGAATTGGCCATCCCCGGCCTGACGATTGAGGCGACCGGGTTGTCACCCTACGACATGAGTCCCCTGAGTTCGCAGGAAATCGGCACACTGACCGATGTCAACTCAACCTCCACGACCCGGGTTGCGGACTTCATCGAAAACCGTCGGACGGCAGGCGCCACCGCCATCACGTTCGTCAACGGTGCGCCGACCAGTGCCTGGGTTCAGCTACGGATTGCAGGCGATGCGAGCGTGAACAACTGGAAAATGGTCAAGACGACCGACACCTCCGGCTGTGCCGGTGGCTGGAAACTGGCTGGCAGCGGGCACCTGGACATGCACATGAATGCCCGCATCGGCCGAAGCATCGATACCGCAGGTGCGGCGACGTTCTCGCGTCAATGGGCGTTCCACCTGGATCAGGCGACGCTCACCGACCAGAACACGAACAATGCGACCTTCAACAAGGTCGACGTCCGGGGCCCGGGCCTGACCGATTTCGGCGACTATTCCACCAACATCACCACCGGACGCAAGCTGCAATTGATGATGCCCCAGGCGGGCAACACCGCCATGCGTTTTGACAATAGCGATGGCCCCGGCACCGGCAGCCCCTTCTATGCCAATGCCGAAGCACTGCAAAGCTGCCAGGACCTGGCCGGCATTTCACCCAGGCCCGGCACCCTCGGCGACCGTACCCCGTGTATCGACGAGAGCAAGGTAGCCCCAGGCAAGGTGTATGTCTGGACCCTGAAAGCTGCCGGCGTGCCGCTGATTGCCTTCCCGTTCCAGATCAGCGCGGTACCGCTGTCCAAGGCTTTCGTGCAAGCCAATCAAGCCAGCCTGTTCGCCACCCTGACCAGCAGGACGCCCTCGACGTTCTCGGCGCTGACGGCGCTGGCCAACACGCTGCTTGATGGTCGGGTGACCTTCAACTACACCCAGTCCACCACCTACGGCTCGAAGATGGACAATTGTTCTCTCTACCTGCGCAATGGTTCAGTCCAGGTCCTGAGCGCCGAGCAGAACGCGGTGGGCCAGGAGACTTCGTGTACGTTCACGACCGACGGGCTGAACTCTCTGGCTTCCGAGTCCTCGCTGTTCAATTTCGCAACGGCAACATCCGGGACCATCGGCCTCGCGACGTCGGTACTTGGCAACCAGGCCGTGTCGAGTCAGCCTTACGCCAACTGATCGGCATCGGGAAACGCCGGCCTGCATCCCGCGCCAGGAGGGTCGCACGGGTTGCGCCAGCCCGGTGCGGCGACCCCGGGCCATGCCAACTGGAAGCCCGTCTGCATCTCGCATGCAGACGGGCTTCTTTCCTCGTAAGCGTTATCCCGCGATGGCCTTGACCAAGCCGACCCACCGCCATACTGCGCGAACTCGCAGGCCGGCATCGCACACCATCACATCTGCGCATCCGTGTGCCTGCAGGATGCACCGCACCACCCGGTCCCCACCGGCTCCTTCGGCGGCACCACAACTGACAGTACATCGGCTGGCGCAGCCGCAATAGAAAAGGCCCCGCAAGCGGGGCCTTCTTGAAGTTACCGGAAACGCTGGATCAGCGGATCACGGCCAGTTCGGTGCGCTTGCCACCCTTGTAGGTCATCAGGGTCAAGGCACCGTTCTTGATGTCGCCTTTTTCGTCGAACGCGATGTTTCCGGTCACGCCCTTGTAGTCGGTGTTCTTCAGCTCAGGCAGGTACTTGGCTGGATCTGCGGAGTCGGCCTTGACCATGGCGGCAACCATCACGTTGAGCGCGTCGTAGACGTAGGGGGCATACACCTGCACGTCAGCGCCGAACTTGGTCTTGAAGTCAGCACGGAATTTCTCCATGCCGACCTTCTGTTCGCCTTCGACACCGCCGGCCTCGGCACAGTAGACCATGTCGTCCTTGAGTGCGTCGCCGGCGAGCTTGGCCAGTTCGCCAGAGCAGATGCCGTCGCCACCCATGAACTTGGCCTTGATGCCGAGCTGGGCCATCTGCTTGATCATCGGGCCGGCAACCGCGTCCATGCCGCCAAAGAAGACGATATCGACCTTTTTGCCTTTGAGCGTCGTCAGGATGGCATTGAAGTCGGTTGCCTTGTCGGTCGTGAACTCATGGCCGGCGATCGTGCCGCCAGCGGCCTCGACTGCCTTCTTGAACTCCTCGGCGACGCCCTGTCCATAGGCAGTACGGTCGTCGATCACGCCAATGGACTTGCCTTTGAGGGTGTTGACGGCGTATTTGCCCAGCGTGCTGCCCAGGTGCACGTCGTCAGCCACGACGCGGAAAACGCCTTTGAAGCCCTGGCGTGTGTACTTCGGGTTGGTTGCCGACGGCGAGATCTGGGGAATGCCGGCTGCATCGTAAATCGCCGACGCCGGGATCGTGGTGCCCGAGTTCAGGTGACCGATCACGCCGTTGACCTTGGCATCGACCAGCTTGGTCGCTACGGCCGTACCCTGCTTCGGGTCGCCTGCGTCGTCTTCAGGCAACAATTCGATCGTGACTTTCTGGCCGCCGATCATGACGCCCTTGGCATTGAGTTCGTCGATCGCCATCCGGGCGCCGTTCTCGTTGTCTTTGCCCAGGTGAGCGATCGCACCGCTGGTCGGACCCACGTGGCCGATTTTGATGACGTTGGATGCAGGGGCAGGCGCGGGCGCGGCGGCAGGAGCAGCCACAGGGGCGGCAGGCGCTGGCGCAGGAGCCGGCTCTTCCTTCTTGCCGCAGGCAACCAGCAATGCGGCAGCGGCGCACAACGTCAAAGTAGTACGTAATTTCATTTGCATAAGAACTCCAAGGGGGGGGGGGTTGTTCAGTTGGAGGACACAATTTGTCCCAACAACCCGCAAGGATAGCGCATATCGACCGCCCTTACCACGGGGAAAACACCACCGCAAACCCGGGCATACACGAAAAAACAACGTTGCCGCAAAACCCCCGACATGGTCGTCAAGGCGATGATTCAGGCGGTTGCACGGCATCCGGTTCAAGTATGGTTTGCGGATCTTCGTCGGACAACACGGTGTCCACCGCTTCGCGCACCATGAGGTCGAGCTCGCCGCGCAGGCGATCGGTGACGGACTCCAGCGATTCCCGCACCATGTCCTCCATCTGCTGGCGCAGCCGATCGCCGATCAGATCCACCTGCTCGAGCATCGCGTAAGCCACCGCATCCTGCATCCGCACATCCATGGCCTCACGCAATTGCTCACGCATGCGCTGCGCAAAGGCCTCCCGGCGCGCGGCTTCCTTGGCGACCAGGTCTTCGGGTGGCTCGACCGGTTGCACCGGTACCTGGACCACTTCAGTCAAGGTCGGCAGAAACCGGGGAAAGCCCCGCGCGATCGTGACCATCAGTTGCGCCCCGGGCCGGCGAGATCGTGGCGAACCAGCGCATAACCGCGCTGCTGATAGTACTTCCAGCGTTGGCGCGAATCCACTCGTTCCTCGTCCTGCGCACCCACGATCTCGATCACCCGCTCGAAACGTTCGAAACCCGAGGGAACCTGCGCACCGAGGTTGAGCAACACATCATGGTGCGGCGACTGCGAGGGCGTCAAGCCGAGAACAACCGGCGACGCGTCGAGCACGATTGTGTCGCTGTCTGCACGGCAGTGCGGCACGAAATCCGTCTCGGAAAAAGACCACAGGGCGGAGTCGAGGTCGTCCAGCGCCGCTTGCGGCCCGGTCACCATAACCCGAGCGCCTTGCGCCACGGCCTTGCGCAACAGCCGGCACAGGTACTGGGTCTTGTCCGGCATGTTGAAATGGAATGCAACCTCGGTCATCGGATTCCGATCGGGCGCGGATGCCATGGGTCATGACGCCACTGGACGGATACCGGTTCGACACCAGCGCTTCTCACGCTCTCAGGCCTTGTTGCGCCGAGCACGCGCGGGCGCCTTGATTTCGGCCGCGGCAGGAGCGACAGCACTGCCAGCCAGCAGGAAATCGAGCAACAGGGGCACCGGTCGCCCGGTGGCGCCTTTGGCGGTGCCGCCCTTCCAGGCCGTACCTGCAATGTCCAGGTGAGCCCACGGGAATTTGTCGGCGAAACGCTGCAAAAACTTGGCAGCGGTGATGGCACCGCCGGGCCGGCCGCCGACGTTGGCGACATCGGCGAAATGGGTCTTGAGCCCTTCGCCGTACTCGTCGTCCAGCGGCATGCGCCAGCACGGGTCCTGCGCCGACTCACCAGCGGCGAGCAGGGCTGCCGCAAGGTCGTCGTTGCTCGAGAACATGCCGCTGCGCACTGCGCCGAGCGCAATCACGCAGGCTCCGGTCAACGTCGCGATATCAACCACGGCCTTGGGCTTGAGCCGCTCCGCGTAGGTCAGGGCGTCGCACAACACCAGGCGCCCTTCGGCATCGGTGTTCAGGATCTCGATGGTCTGCCCGTTCATGCTGGTGACCACGTCGCCCGGTTTGACCGACTTGCCGTCGGGCATGTTCTCGCAACTCGCGATCAGGCCGACCACGTTGATCGCCGGCTTGAGCTCGGCCAGTGCACGAAACACGCCCAGCACGCTGGCAGCGCCACACATGTCGAACTTCATCTCGTCCATCTCGGCCGCCGGCTTGAGGGAAATGCCGCCGGAGTCGAACGAAATACCCTTGCCGACCAACACCGTCGGCGCATCACCCTTGGCGCCGCCGTGGTAGCGCAATTCGATGAAGCGCAGCTCTTCGTGGGACCCCTGGGCCACCGCCAGGAATGCGCCCATGCCAAGCTTGGCGACCTGTTTCGGACCCATCACGCTGCACTGGATATCCGGCGCCTTCGCCAGTTGCCGGGCGGCATCGGCCAGTTTCGATGGCGTGGCGTAATTGCCCGGTCGGTTCGCCCATTCCTTGGCGTATTCGACGCCCCGCACCGCCGCGACCGCTCGCTCGAATGCCGCGTGCGACAGGGCGACGTCCGCCACGCCGACGGTGACATGCTCCAGCACCCGCGGTTCGGGCTTGGACTTGGTCGTCGTGTAGACATAACTGGCGTCTGCCACCGCCATCACTGCCACACGCAGCACATCACCCTGGGCTGATGCTGGCAGACACACGACAAGCTTGCGGCAGGAGGCCGACTTGACCGCAGCCACCGCCGCAGCGACCGCCTGTCGCACCTGGCGCGGCTTGCCTTCGTCGCAACCCACCAGCACCAGCCGGTTGCAAGCCACGCCGGTCGACTGGTAGCTTGCCAGCAGCTTGCCGGTCTTGGTTTCCAGGTCACCGGCCTTGAGCGCGGAGGCGATCAACCGGCCCAGCTCGCTCGGGTCCGGCTTGAAACCCTGGGGTACCAGCACGATGAGCGCATCGCCCTTGTGGGCGGCCGCCTGCGCCAGGTCCAGGGCCTTGAGATCGAAGTTCATAATTGGGGCTTTCATTGCCCGCGATGTTATTCCATTCTTCCCTGCACAAGGAGATGTCCCGGACGTTCGGCGCCACTGTCGTGGTGCTTGCCACGATCGTGATGACGATGTTCCTGATCCGGACCGTCGGCCTGGCCTCACGTGGCAGCGTCGACCCGGCCGAGGTGATGATGGTGCTGGGTTACACCGCGCTCGGACACGCGCCCACCATCCTCACGCTGAGCCTGTTTGTGGCCATCGTCGCCACCCTGTCGCGCATGTACCGCGACAGCGAGATGGCGATCTGGTTCTCCAGCGGCAAGGGCCTGGGCCATTTCCTGCTGCCGCTGGTGCGGTTTGCCTGGCCGGTGTGGCTGGTGGTCGCGGTGCTGGCGCTCTACGTATGGCCGTGGTCGCAGCAGCAGTCGCAGACCTTGCGCGAGCGTTACGAGCAGCGGGGCGACCTGGAACGGGTGGTACCCGGACAATTCCAGGAATCGGCCAGCGGCGACAGGGTGTTCTTCATTGACAAGGACTCGGTCGGCGGCAAGACCGCGGGCCAGGTCTTCATCGCTGCGACCGAAAAAGGCAAGCAGATCATCACCTCGGCGCGTGCTGGACGCATCGAGTCCATGGGACAGGACCGCTTTCTGTTGCTGTCCAACGGCCAACGGCTGGAGAACGAACTGGCGGGCCCCGGAATCAGGGTCAGCGAGTTCCGGGAATACGGCGTGCTCGTCGACGAGAAGGCGCAGCAGGCCGCCCGCGCCTTGCCCCCCCGTGTGTTGTCCACCCCGACCCTGTGGGCAGGCGCGACACCGCCTTTTCTGGGCGAATTGTCATGGCGCATCGGCCTGGCGCTGGCATCGTTCAACTTCGTGCTGATCGCTCTGGCATTTTCGTCGGTCAACCCACGTGTCGGACGCAACGCCAACCTGCTGTTCTCGCTGTTCACCTTCATCGTGTACTACAACCTGATCAACCTGGGTGCCAGCAGCATCGCCTCGGGCAACACCGAATTCCGGACCTTAACCCTGGCACTGCATGGCGGCGTTTTCGTGTCGACCGCCTTGCTGCTGGCCGCCAGGCACTGGAGCCTGGGCCTGCGCTCGCGCGTGCGCGCGCTGCGACTAGATTCCCATGCTGAGACACCAGCATGAAGACGGTCCGCCGCATGATCTACAACGAAGTGCTGGCCGCAGTGGGCCTGACCACGCTGGCGTTCCTGGCGCTATTTAGCTTCATCGACCTCGTCGACGAGTTGCGCTCGGTCAATACCGGTGGCCCGGACGGTTACCAGGTCCGCCACGCGCTGGCATTTGTCGGCACGCTGGCGGTGAGCAGCCTGTACGAGTTGCTGCCCATCACCGTGCTGATCGGTTCGGTGTCCGTCATGGCACGGCTTGCGCAAAACTCGGAATTCACCGTGTTGCGCACCAGTGGCCTGGACCCCTGGCGCGCCTTGCGCACCATGCTGGGACTGGGCCTCTTGTTCACGCTCGTCACGTTCGCCGTTGGTGACTTCCTGGTGCCGGTGGCCGACCGGGCCGGGCAGTTTCTCAAGGCCCGTTACCTGCGCGAGATCACGGTCGGCCAGACTGGCGCCTGGTTGCGCGAGAAGCAGGCTGAAAATGCGTTCTGGGTCAATGTCGGCTCCTTGCAACCCGATGGCGGCATGCGCCGCATCCGGATCATCGAATTCGATGGCGCCGGCAAACTGATCTCGACCACCGAGGCAGCCAGCGGGGCGTTTGCCGGCGAGGACGCCTGGCTGCTGCTCGATGTCAAGCGCACCGAATTCAGGGCGAGCCAAAGCACCCAGACGCAGGCCAACCGCAGCGAACTGGCGCAGCTACGCTGGCCCACGACACTGACATCGGAAATGGCCGCCGTCGCGTTGCTCAAACCCGATCGCATGCCCATCATCGACCTGTTCCAGTTCATGCGTCACCTCGATGCCAACGACCAGGCCTCGCAGCGCTACGAGATCGAGCTCTGGCGCAAGGTGTTCTACCCCCTGAGTTGCCTGGTCATGGTGGTGCTGGCCCTGCCTTTCGCCTACCTGCATTTCCGCATTACCGGCATCTCGACCTTCGTCTTCATCGGGGTCATGACCGGCATCAGCTTCTTCCTGCTCAACAACCTGTTCGGCCATTTCGGCAACCTGCGCGGGTGGTGGCCCTGGCTGGCTGCTGCCGCGCCGGGCCTGATTTACATGTTGTTGTCCCTGTCGGCCTTCACCTGGCTGGTGTTGCGACGCTGATGGCCCGCGCGACCATCCTGTTCGCGCACGGCTCGCGCGACCCGCTCTGGAACCAGCCGATGCAGGCCGTCGCCCAGCGCATGCGCGCCATCGACCCCGCTGTCCGGGTGCAATGCGCCTACCTGGAGTTGATGCAGCCCGACCTGGCAACGGCGGTGCGCGGCTGCGTCGACGAGGGCTGCGACGAGATCGTCGTGGTGCCGATGTTCCTGGGCGTCGGGCGCCACGCGCGCCATGACCTGCCGGCCCTGGTGGGCGCGTTGACGCAGACGATGCCCGGCGTCCGGATCCGGTTGCAACCCGCCGTGGGCGAGGATATACGTGTGGTGGAATTGCTGGCCCGGGTGGCACTGGGCTGAGAGCGCCAGAGACCAGTGACCGCGGCGACGCATCGGCGGCAGGCATAATCGCTCGCCATGGCTGCGCTTACGACATGAATCTGCACCAGTTTCGTTTTGTCCAGGAGGCGGTCAGGCGCAATCTCAACCTGACAGAGGCTGCCAAGTCACTGCACACCTCGCAACCCGGCGTTTCCAAGGCCATCATCGAGCTCGAGGAAGAACTGGGCATCGAAATCTTCACCCGGCACGGCAAGCGCCTCAAACGGGTCACCGAACCGGGTCAGCAGGTGCTCAAGAGCATCGACCTGATCATGCGCGAGGTCGGCAACCTCAAGCGTATCGGCAATGAATACAGTGCGCAAGACAGTGGCACCCTGTCGATCGCCACCACCCATACCCAGGCCCGCTACGTGCTGCCACCGTCGGTGACCAAGCTGCGCCAGGCCTACCCGAAGGTCAACGTCAGCCTGCATCAGGGTGCGCCCGACCAGGTGGCGCAGATGGTGATGGACGAAACCGCCGACATCGGCATTGCGACCGAGTCGCTGGCGTCGTATTCCGGGCTGGTTTCGCTGCCGTGTTACGAGTGGCAGCACATGCTGGTGCTGCCGGCGGACCACCCGCTGTGCACACGCGAGCGCATCGGGCTGGAAGACCTGGCCGAGCTCCCGCTGATCACCTACCACCCGTCGTTCACCGGCCGCACGCGCATCGACCAGGCCTTTGCGACCCGCAACCTGCAACCTCGCATCGTGCTCGAGGCCATCGACTCGGACGTGATAACCACCTACGTGCGACTGGGCATGGGCGTCGGCATCGTGGCGGAAATGGCGGTGCGCGAGTTGCCCGACAACACCGGCAAGAACGCGCTGGCG
>CAZADK010000121.1:0-9479 GCA_964483855.1 uncultured Rhodoferax sp. | reverse complement strand
GCGCACGCGGGCTCGAGCGCAGTTCGCCCGGCAGGGAAATGCGGCGAATGCGCTCCGGTAACGCCGGCGTGCGCATGCGTGTCGAGCACAGGAAACGCACCAGATCCGCTTCGCCCCAGCGTGTCGTCGGAAAAATCAGGTGTGCATCGTTGAGACCGCGCATGTATTTCTCATGCGCCCGGGTCGCCTCTTTTGGATAGAGTTCGGTGCGCTTCCACGGAATCGCGTCGTGGAACACCCAGGCGCAGCGCAGGCCGCGCGAACGGGCGAAGTGGCCCAGCGCCGTGACTCCCGGGTCTGCCAGATAGGTGGTGAGTTCCGGTACCAACACCCAGCTGCCGGCTGGCGCATCGGACGGGTCGATCCACTCCGACCAGCCCTGCGCGGGCGGCCCGGACCACTTCGAAAGGTGCGCCAGTTCGGCATCCGAAGCGGAGCTGAGGCATGCGCGCGCCGGATCCCACTTCACCGGCACCACCTTCAGCCCGAGCTCGATCAGCGCCGCCGCCAGGCCACGCACCACGCGCTGGATGCCCGAGTTGGCGGGATAACCGCAGGTATGGTCGATCCAGTAGTAGACGACCGGCGTCCGGTCGACCGGCTCGGTTTCGCGATCGATAACCGCGACGACTTTCCTGGCGTAGTCCTGCCACCCTTCCAGCGGACGCGCCATGGCTGCGGCCGACAGCCGCTGCAAATGCACCGGATCGAGCGCCAATTGGGTGATCGCATTCTCGATTGCGCCGACCTGGCGGGTGTCCACCGTCAGGCATCCGCCTCCCTCGGCGACTTCCGCCATGGCGCCGAAGTTCGCGCACACGCACGGCTTGCCGTACCACAGGCTCTCGAGAATCGGCAATCCGAACCCCTCCTCGACCGACGGAAACACCGTGAACGCGCAGGAGCGGTACAGGGCGTCGAGCTCGGCATCGGGCAGATGCTTCAGATAGCGGACACGCCGGTTCGCGCGGGTGGCGCGGCGCACCTCTGCGGCCACGTCCGGATGCAGGTTCCCCACCAGCGCCAGTTCCCAACCGAGGTCGGGATGCGAGTCCGTGAAACGCTCGAAGGCCTTGATCAGGGCAACCTGGTTCTTGCGCGGTTCCACCGACCCTACCGCGAGGATCAGCCGCTTTTGCGTGGCGTCCGCAGCCGTCTGTGCCACCACCCGCGCCGTCAGGTGTGATTCCCCCGGCAACAGGAGTGGCGCCACAGCCGGGCCGGGGTCCAGGCGCGCGCACTCATGGCGCACAAGGAATGCGATCAAGTCCCGTCCCGACCACGCCGATATCGGCAGCAGCAGGTCGGCCAGCAGCAGGTGCTGCATGTAGGCTTCGTGAACCGGCGCCGCAGACCGCATGTCGGCGCGCCGCAAGGGAATCGCGTCGTAGAAAACAAACGCCGTCCGAAGGCCGGCCTTGCGCGCGGCCGCCACCACGTCGAGCGTCACCGGGGCTGCGTGGAAGGTGAGGTGGGTCACTTCAGGCACGAACAGCCAGTGTCCGAGCGCCGCATCGTGAACCGGAACCGGCACCAGCGCCGCCGCCGGCAAAGGATAGCGCCCGAGTCCGGTATCGACCAGCACCGGCCCGCCCCACCGGGACAGGTGCGCCAGGTCATCCCGGTTGACCAGCACGAGTTGCCGGCTGCTCTCGTCCCACTTGACGAATTCGACCCCCTCGCCGAGCTCGACCAGCGCGCGGCCGAGCTTGCGCACCAGCCGCTGCACGCCGGTGTTCACCGGGCAAAGCACGGTGTGGTCGACGAAGTAGTAGAACCTGCGCTGCGCAGCCGGCAGCGGAAGCACGCTGTGGCCGGTAGCGATGTCACCGGCGCCGTCATCCGGCCCGGCAAGGGGTTGACGCGACGCCGCGAACGCATCAATGCCCGTTTCGGTTCCGACATTCCAGGCGTGTTCGAGCAGAATGTCCGAATGACGCACCGCGGCTTCGAGCGCGTTCAGGCGTCTTTCCAGCCCGGCGATTTCGAGCGCCGCGGCGACGGCGCGAAAGACCCTGCCCACCAGGGGCAAACGCGTCGTCCTGAGCAGCATGTAGCGAAACAACAGGCCTTCGATCGCAACCTTGCGCGAGCGCCCCTCGGGCGAATAGCGGATGTCGCCCAGGACTTCGGTTCGCGGCGCCCCGTCCCGGAGGCGCTGCAAGTGGTCACGCAAACCCTGCGCATCGGGCGCCCTTTGCAGCACCAGTTGGTAGGCGGCATCGATAAACTGCCGGTCGTGCAACCGCAACAGCGCGGCAAGCCGGCGCCCGGCGAGCTTGGCCGCAAGATCCGCGCTCGGCAGCGCAAGGCGCAACTCGTCGCAGGCGCCCGCCCGCCCTGCCAGTGCCAGCGCGAAGCGCAATCGCAGGCCCGCGATGTCGACCCCTCTTGCGCACCCCTCTTCCGAGTAGCGGATGCGTCCCAGCACCTCGGTCCGCGTGGCGCCGGAGTGCATCAATTCGAGCCAGCTGGCCAGACCCTCGGCGTCGACCGAGCGCTTGAGCACCAGCCGATACGACGCCTCCACAAACTCGCGCCCGCGATACGAGAGCAGGTCCTGAAGCACCACGGAGTCGCCCGCGCCCGGTTCTGTAGGGGCCGGCACCGGGGCGCCTGCAGCGTCCTGGTCATCCAGTTCGGCGGCGCTCGCCACGTAACCGCAAAAATTCTCCAGGCGGCGCAGGCGCCTGGCATGACGAGCCAGGCGCCGCAGCGCCAGCAAGGTCGCGACCGGCCAGCCGAGTACCGGAAGGCTTGTCGCCCGCTCAAGCAGGTAGGCGCTGCGCAATCCCGCGACCCGCACCGCCTGGCCCCGGCCCTCGAGGGAATAGCGGATCTCCCCGAGGGTGCGGATCTTCGCGCCGCCGTGGCGCAGAAACGCCAGATAACTCTGATAACCACCCGGATCCGGATCGCGCCGCAGCAGGATACGATAAGCCGACCGCACGAAATCGCCATCATTGAGTGCGAGCAGATCATCGACATGAAGGACCTCCCGCTCCCCCATGGCAGCCGCCTGCGCGCTAGCGGTGATCGCCCCCCCCTTTTTCGGCATTACCGAGTCTAGATTTCGCGCAGCAGTTGGGCGACCTCCGTCTGGCGCTTGTACTTGTCCCCCAACTTCACCAACTCCTCCAGTTCCTTTTTTGCATCCGCCTTGTTGCCGGCCTTGAGCAGCGCACGGGCGTAATTCAACCGCACGGTCGGAAGCTGGGGCAGCGCGCGCGTCGCCTTGCCAAGCAACTCCAGCGCGCGCGCGTTGTCGCCCTTGTCAAGCAGCAGCGAGCCGAGGGTATCCATGACGGACGGATTGTCGGGTGCCATCTTGAAGGCCTTTTCGGCATACTCGAGCGCCTTAGGGTCCTTCATCTGGCCTGCCGCCCATGCAAGGTTGTTGAGCGCATCGACATTCTCGGGGCGCTGCTCCACGTACGCCTTGTAGTGCCGCACCGCACCGGCATGGTCGCCACGCAGCAGGGCCATTTCCCCCAGCCGCATGCGAAACGCACTGTCCTGCGGGCGGTCGCGCATCCACTTGTCGGCAAATGCATCAGCCTCGCCCTGCTTGCCGTCTTGCCCCAAAACCACGTACAGCTTGGACGCCAGGTCGATGGATGCCGGCACCAACTTCAAGCCGGCGCGCAGGACATCGGCCGCAGGGCCATATGCCTTGCGCGCAAAGTCGATGTCGCCTTCAAGCTGGTAGCCCAAAGCCTCGCCGGGGCGCTGCTTCTGGATCGCGCGCGCGATCGCGCGCGCCTCCTCCGGCTTGCCTTTTTCCATCGCGATGGACATCAGGAACATCTGTGCTTCGGTTGACCCGGGATTGATGTTGAGCGCCTTTTGCAAACTCGCCGCAGCGGCTTCGGTGTCCTTGTTGGCGCGGTGCACCTCGGCCATTCTCAAGTGCGGCCCTACGAGCCGGGGCTGCGCCGCCGCCACCTTGCCGAACGTCGCCAGCGCCTGGTTGTTCTCACCTGCAGCGAATTGCGCGCGGCCGAGCGCCTCCAGAATATTCGCATCGTCGGGGATGGTCGAAAGCGCCTGCTGACCGGCCTCGACAGCCTTCTTGGCCTGGCGGACGCCGAGGTAATAGTTGACCAAAGCCAGGCGAGGCGCAGGATCGGCGGCTTCCAGCGATATCGCCCGATTCAGGAAGCCGAGCACCTCTTCCATCGGCGCCTTGGCGCGTATTCTCAATTCGGCAAGCGCCAGAACCGCGTAAACGCTTTTCGGATCCGCGGCAAGCACGCTCTCGAAGCGCTGCCGCGCCTCCTCGGGCTTGTTCGCCGCAACATCCAGCGCTGCCAATGCCGCCGCAGCGGTGTAATAGGCCGGGTTCAAAGCCAGCACCTTCTCGAAGCTCTTGCGCGCTGCGGCCTGGTCGCCCTTGGCGACCTCGATCTGCCCGCGCACTCCGAGGATGAACGGGCTGTCGGGACCTTTCTTTTGCATCACCGTCAGTGCCTTGAGCGCATTGTCGTAATCCCGGCGCTGCAGGTAAGTCGCAATCAGCGCACGGTCGGCCACCGTGCCGGCATCGTCGGACGCGATCTTCGCCATGTCGGCCAGCGCCGCTTCGTCTTCACCCTTGGCAAGCCGGGCCATGGCCATCGCGGTGCGCTTGCCGGCATCCTTGGGGTCGAGCTTGAGTGCCCTGGAAAGATACAGCTCGGCCTTCCTGGCGTCACCGCGCTGCAGATAGATGTCCCCCGCCAACGACAACATGACCGCGTCTTCGCCGATCCTGTCTAGCACGGGCTCGAGCACGGCAACGGCCTTGGCGGGGTTGCCCGACGCCATGTACGTCTGGGCCAGCCAGCGCCGCGCGCCGATCGACTCGCTCGCCAGGCTCACCGCGCGCGCCAGGTAACTCTCGGCCTGCAGATAGGATTTGAGCGAGTACTCGATCGCGCCCGCCAAATGCAGGTATGGCGGGTAATCCCCACCCGCCTTGAGAAGCTGGGTCGAGACTTCACGCGCGCTCTTGTAGTCACGCACGGTGAAGAGGTATAGCCCATCGGCAAATAACGTCAAGGGACTGTTGGCGGCAATCCTTTTCATTTCCGCAATCTGCGCCTTGGCGTCGTCGGTCTTGGCTTGTTGCAACAGGACTTTCACCAGCGCCGCTCTCGGCAACAGCAAGTCCGGCTTCGCCTCGACCGCCTTGCGGTAGGTGACGATGGCATCGGCAGTCTTGCCATCGCCGAGGAGAATCTCCGCCTTGGCCGTGAGCGCGCTTATGTTCCTGGCATCAGCCGACAGGACCTTTTCGAGGTTGGCAAGTGCTCCCGCGCTGTCGCCGCCCGCCGCCTTGATCCGCCCTTGCAGGATCAGCGCTTCATCGTAATCCGGCCGATCCGCCAGGGCAGCCTCGACTTCCGTCTTCGCCTTCGCCAGATCGTTCTTGCCTGCATGGGCAAACGCCACGGCGGTGCGTATCTCGGCACGCGCGGCCGGCGTCAGAACGGAAGCCTTGCCCGCGACTTCGATCACCTTGTCGTACTGGCGCAGCGCCAGGCTGGAACGAACCAAGAGCGGCATTACCAGGTCCAAGGTGAATCTCAATTCCAACGCCTTGCGCAACTCTACTTCGGCCGCGCGAATGTCGCCCTGTTCGAACAACGCCTTGCCGAGAACATAACGGGCCTCTCCCTGGTCGGGCTTAGCCTGGAGCGAGTTCTTGGCCTTGATGATCGCAACCGGGTAATTCTTCTTTTCAAGATCCTGCTTGGCGGCCGCCAGCAGGGCTTCAGGCGACTCGGAACTGCAGCCCGCGCCCGTCGCCAGGAGGGCCGCGAGCGAGAAGACCGCGACAATCTCAAGTATTCGTCTCGCCATTGGTTCGAACTTCCAGAGAGAGAAGGTTGCAGCAGGCCCCGGCCAAGCGTCCCGGTATGGACAAGCTTCGCATGGGAAAGTGCGGCAACGGGCTTAAGTTCGCGCGCCCTGCCGCACGATTGAATCCCGGTCGATACTTCCGCCCCATGCCGGCAAATCGATACCCCTTATTATCGCCGAAACCCGAACCGTGCTCCTGCTTCATCCAGCCGGTGACCGCAGTGCCCCAAGATATCAGAGAACGCTACGCCTGCCCGGTCCGGCCCGAGTCTCTCCATGGCCCATTGACGCCCCTGCTCGCCCATCAGCTCGGCCGCGCGGGTATCGTCGCGCAGCTTGCGCATGCATTCGGCCGCCTGCGCGATATCGGGTTCGGCCCAGACCTGTCCCTGGGCGAACGGATACTGCCCGGGCAACACCGGCACCATCTGCACGTCCACGAGGCAGCTGTTGTCGGGCAACGTAAAGTCCAGATTGCCCGAGTATCGCGTGGCCACCACCGGTTTTCCGCACAGCATCGCCTCGGCCATGCAAAGTCCGAACCCCTCGGACCGGTGCAGCGAAACATAGCAGTCGGTCGCCCTGTATAGAGCCACCATGTCCTCGAACGCCAGCACGCGGTTGATGAGAACGAACCTCGGGTCGCCGGCGCATTCCTCGACGAGCAGTCGCCAGTGCGCGTCGCGCGAATCGGCATTCATGACCTTGATCACCATGCCGACATCCTGCCGCGTGGACGGAAAGGCCAGCTTGAACGCGCGCACCGCCGCCAGCGGGTTCTTGCGCTCGAGGTACGAGAATGCGTCGACGATCGTCAGAAACAGGAACCGACCGGCCGGCAGCCCGAAGTCGGCACGACCCTTTGCGGAGGGTGCCGGCAGGCTGACGCACGGGGAAATACGGATGACAGGGCACTTTGCGACCCGCGCGACCGAATCTTCGACGAAGCGGGTCGGCACCCAGACCTCGTCGAACAGGTCGAGCCATTCGCGCCAGGGCTCGGGCCAGCGCTCCAGTTCCCAGAACGCATAGAGCACATTGCACTGACGATAGAAAAATTCCTGTCCGAACACGCAGCAGGCGCTGGCGAGCAACTCGGGCGACATCATGAACACGTTGATGTCGTAGGGATTGTCACGCCGGACTGCGCTGTTGCTGGCCATGGCCGCACGGGCCGCGGGCACGCCCGCTGAAAACTCGACTACGCGGTAAGGCAGCGCCGCCGAGCGCAGCGCGGCGGCGACAAAGCGCAAATTCTGCCCCAGCCCGAGTTCGCTGAACGCATGGCCGATAAGGTTGAAACCGGGCACGTTGCGCGCGCGCTGCACCCCCGCTTTCGCAACGGCGAGGAGCGCGCCGCTGCGAAAGCGGACCAGCCGCGGCATGAAGCGCGCGTGCGCCGCTGCGACGGCCAGCGCAATTTGCTTTCCAGCGCGACGCCAGGGCTGCGGCAGGCGTCTGGATACCTGCCTTGCGATTCCGGCAAGGTTTCTTGTCGGGCGCCGCCACTCCGCGCCCGTGCGCTGCGGTTCACGGCCGCCCGGCTCTTCCGGCGGCCCGCCGGCCCGGCCGAGGCAATTCGCAAGGTACCAGCGCACCAGCCCACGCTGGCCAACGGGACGCGCCAGGTCGAAGGCGCGGCGCAAGTCCGCGCGTGACTGCCATATCAGGTGCATCAGGCGGCTCACCGGCGGATCGCAAAGGCGCTCGAGCCGTGCCGACGGTTGCATCAGGTCTTCGAAGCTCACCGCACCCCGGCGGCGCGGAAGCGCGCGTTGGCAGGTTTCAAGGCAGGCGCGCTGGGCATCGAGCGCCGAACGCCGCGTGGCTAGACCTGCGCGATGGCCGCGGCGGACGCCTTCGCGACCTCGATCGCCGCGCGATAGGCATCGCACACCTCGGACGCCGGTCCGACCATCGCGACCTTGCCGCCGTCGAGCCAGATCGCAGAATCGCAGATCGCCGCCACGCCCTCGATGCCGTGCGATACGAAGACGATCGAAGTACCGGCAGCGCGAAACTCGAGAATGCGGTTGAAGCTCTTGTTCTGAAAATAGCCGTCACCCACGCTCAACACCTCGTCGACGATGAGCAAGTCGGGGCGACGCGCGGTCGCCACGGCAAAGGCAACCCTGGCCAGCATCCCGGTCGAATAAGTGCGCATCGGCTCGTCGAAGGCGTCGCCGATCTCGGCGAATGCACGGATCGCCGGTTCCAGCTCACGAATCTGGGCCGGTTCCATCCCGAGCAAATGCGCATACAACTCGACGTTCTCACTGCCGGTCAACTCCGGATCGAACGTCAGTCCCAATTCGAGGACCGCGGCGGTCAGGCCATGCGCCTCGACGCGGCCCCTGGTCGGCTGGATCGTTCCGGCGATCGCCTTCAGCAGGCTGCTTTTGCCCGCCCCATTGGCACCGATGATGCCCAGCGAATGGCCGCGCTCGAGGGTGAAGCTTACGTCCTGCAGCGCCCAGAATTCCTTGTGCGGCTTCGCCGGAAGCCCGAACCAGGTGGCGAAACGAAGCACCTCGCTGCGATAGGTCGCGTAGCGCTTTGCAAGGCCTTCCACCCGCAGGGTCGGCTCGGTCATAGCGAGTCAATCATGTCGCTGCTCGCACGCCGCAGCAACAAGAGCGCTGCGAGAGAAAGCGCAACACCGAGCGCGAGCGGCACGGCGAGCGTCTCCAGCTGCGGATAAGTGCCGTACACCATGGCATCCTGGTAGACACGGATCACCGGCCAGATCGGATTGAACTCGGCAATCCACTGGTATTTTTTAGGGATGATATCGCTGACATAGACGATCGGCGTCAGCCAGAACCAGAGTTGCAAAACGATGCCGATGAGTTGCGCCACATCGCGCTTGAACACGTTGAAGACACCGAGAATGAGCCCGATGCCAAAACCCAGCAGCAGCAGGACCGCAGCAGCGGGTATCAGCGCCAGCCAGGCCAAGCCGGGCACGCTGCCCAGCAAGCTCGTCACCAGCGCCATCGCCACGAGCAGCACGACATGACTGAACAGGGCGCCGCCGCAGCCGATCGCCGGTATGCACAAATGCGAGATGGGCGCCTTTTTCAGCATCGCAGCGTACTCGATGAAAATCGTCACCGAGCGCGTCAGCACATCGCTGAACAAGCCCCAGCCGGCCATGCCCGCCATCAGATAGATCGTATAGGCATAGGGACTCGGCACCCCGGGCAGCCGCGCCAGCAGGATCTCCGAGAAGACCAGCGCGAAGATCACGGCACGCGCGAGGGGGTGAAGAATCAGCCACAAAGCGCCTAGCGTCGATCGAGCGAATTGCCGTTTGATCTCGCCGCGTATCGCCTGCACCACGAAACGGCGATGCGGCCACGGATTCGTGAAACCCCGATAAGTCGTCTTCGCTTCCAAGCTGACTCCCAGTAGCAATTTCGGCTTCTCAGGTGCAACGAGTGACGAATCGCGAACACGCGCGGGAGCCAGCGTGTCCGCTTGAATTGAACCAAAGTATCGAACCCGAGCGCTGCAAAACGGAGCATTGCTCGGGAACAAAAAAGGACTGTGTGCCCGTCAGTTGAAGTATACCTCCACCCAGTAGTGTCCGGTCAATGAAGCTTGGCGGCAACGAAGAACGAGTATCCATGCGG
>CAZADK010000120.1:0-9498 GCA_964483855.1 uncultured Rhodoferax sp. | reverse complement strand
TGGGTCACGACATCCTTCATGGTCTTGAGCGGCGACTCGGCCGGCACCACGAACACGTTGTATTCGCTGGTCAGGCGCGCGATCGGCGTGAGTTTGTCCAGGCCGACCGGCGGCTTGGTCGTGATGATGCCGCCCAGCATCACTGCGCCCATGACCATCAGCGCATTCTCATCGCCGCGGCTGGCGTTGGCGAACTGGGCCAGGCCGATCACGCCGGCGGCGCCGCCCTTGTTGTCGTACTGCACCGTATCGGCTGCCTTGGCTTCGATCAGCGCCTTGCCCAGCGCACGGCCGGTGCCGTCCCAGCCACCACCGGGATTGGCGGGGATCATCATCTTGAGGCTGGCCGCGGCAAAGGCGGACAACGGCAAAGAACCGGCCGCGGCGGCGGCGAGCATGGACTTGAGAAAGGTATCGCGACGCATGGCGTGTCTCCTGATGTTGACGAACACCGCGATGATGCCCGCCCTGCCTGTCAGTCGGCTGTCGGAAAACCCTAGGGAAAACACTGATCCCCACTGACCACGTTCGCCCGCGAGCCTGCCGCTTGCCCACAACACGGACAATAACCCTGCCCGCCCCCACCCACACCATGCGACTGTTGCTGATCGAAGACGACCCCGACCTGCAGACCAGCCTGCGCCGCACGCTGGAACGCAAAGGCATGCAGGTCGGTGTATGCGCGGATGGCCGGCACGCGTTGGCACAGTGGCAGCAGATGACACCCGATGTGGTGCTGCTCGACCTGAGTCTGCCAGGACTGGACGGGCTGGAGGTGCTGGCCCGGGCGCGCCAGACCGGCATGACCACGCCAGTGCTGATCCTGACTGCGCGCGGCACCGTCGGCGACCGAATCGTCGGCCTCAACACCGGCGCCGACGACTACCTGTCCAAGCCGTTCGACCTCGACGAACTCGAGGCCCGCATCCGCGCCTTGTATCGGCGCGCCGGTGGCGTAGCCGACGAGGCCGTGCACGAGCATTTTTCCTGCGGCCAGCTGCGACTGGACAACCGCAGCGGCGCGATCCACCACGGCTTCAAGGTGCTCGACCTGAGCCCGCGCGAGTCTCGGTTGCTGCGCGCCTTGATGCAAAGACCGGGCCGCGCGCTGGCCAAGGAGCAGTTGTTCGACGTGGTTTTCCCCGGTGCGTCGGAGGTGCAATACGAGGCGATCGAGGTGGTCGTATACCGGCTGCGCAAGAAACTGGCCGGCACCGGAACCGCGTTGCTGACACTGCGCGGCCTGGGTTACCTGCTCAAGGCCGAGGCTTGACATGAAAACCACGCGGGCCGCGCTGTCGCTGCGCCGCTACCTGCTGCTCGGCATCCTGGTGCCCACCGCGGTGTTCATGCTGGTCAACACCGTCACCTTGTACCGGCAGGCGCTGGCCGCGGTCAACACCGCCTATGACCGCACCCTGCTGGCCTCGGCCAAGTCGATCGGCGAAATGATCGAGGTCGAGGGTGAAGGTACGCTGGCGCGTTTTCGCACCAATGTGCCCTATGCGGCCCTCGAGGCCTTCGAAGCCGACAACCGCAGCCGCATGGTGTACCGGATCTCCACCGTGCAGGGCACGCTGATCGATGGCTCGCCGGAATTGCCGCAGTGGAGCGGTCGATTGCCCGACCGCGGCCCGTACGCGGCGCTGGTCGATTTCTACGATGCCAGCGTACGCGGCGAAGACGTCCGGGTCGCGGTATTGCTGCAGCCGGTGGCCAGCAGCCGCGGCATGGGGATGGTCACGATCCAGGTGGCGGAAACGCTGGAACTGCGCCAGACGTTGGCACGCCAGATCCTGATCGACACCTTGCTACGCCAGAGCCTGCTGGCAGCGGTCATCGCACTGATCGTCGTGCTGGTGGTGCAGCGGGCGACCCGACCGGTGCGTGCGCTCAGCGTGCAACTGCGCGCGCGCGCCGAGGGCGACCTGCACCCGATCGACGCGCCCGACCTGCCACGCGAGTTGCATCCGTTGGTCGATGCCACGAATCAGGTGATGGCGCGCTTGCACGATCTGCTGGCAAACCAGAAGCGTTTTGTGCGTGACGCCTCGCACCAGTTGCGCACGCCGTTGGCGGTGCTCAAGGTCCAGGTGCAGTCGGCCCTGCGCGGCGATATCGACCAGACCCAGGCGCTACGGGAGATCAACGGTACGGTCGAGCGTGCCACGGTGCTGGCCAACCAGATGCTGGCGCTGGCCAAGGTCGAACAGCTGCGCCAGCAGGCGGATGCGCCGGTGATCGACCTGGCGGCCGTCGTGCGGGCTGTGGCGCTCGATCTCTCGCCGCTGGTCGCCGACAAGGACCTGGACTTCGGCATCGAAACCTTGCCGGCGCCGGTCCGTGCCCACGAGTGGATGCTGCGCGAACTGGTGCGCAACCTGCTGCACAACGCGATCAAGCACGCGCCCGACCACTCGGTACTGAGCGTGCGGCTGCACACCGACCGGCAGCACCTGGTGTTGATCATCGCCGATGGCGGACCGGGCATTGGCGACGAACTGCGGGCGCGGCTGTTCCAGCCGTTCTCGGCCGGTCACAACCGCAGCGGTTCGGGACTGGGCCTGATGTTGTGTCGCGAGATCAGCACCGCCCTGGGTGGCCAGATCGCGCTGGACAACCGGCTGCGGCAAGGCCGGGTGGTCGGGCTCGACGCCACGGTGCGGCTTGCGTTGTCACTTTCTTGAGTCACAATCGCCTCCGATGGCAACGATCCGGATCGACAAATGGTTATGGGCTGCGCGTTTCTACAAGACGCGCAGCCTGGCGACCGACGACATCCACAAAGGGCGGGTGCAGGTCAATGGCAACGACGTCAAGCCGGCGCGGGAACTCAAGGCTGGCGATACGGTCGCCATCCGACACGGCAACCTGACCCGCACGGTGGTGGTGCGCGCGCTCAGCGATCAGCGCGGCCCCGCTCCCGAGGCGCAAAAGCTGTATGCCGAAACCGAGGCAAGCCTGCGCCTGCGGGCCGAGGCACAGGAATTGCGACGGTTGGGAACCGAGCCCGCGCTGAGCCTGACACACGGACGCCCGACCAAGCAGGACCGCCGGGCGCTGGACCATGCCTGGGGTTCACGCTGGAGCGCGTCGGTCGACTCCTGAGTGGCTCAGTCAGACGCGTGCGCCGCCGATGCCAGCGCGTGTTCGATGTCGGTTCGGTAATAGTTCATTTGCCGATCAGCGGCAAGGACGCTGAGCCGGCGCAACTCGGCCAGCAGTTCGGCGCTGCGATCGCCCGTCTCGTGGCGGATCAAGGCGCGCCCGCGTGCGGAAATGAAGGTTGCCCAGGGAATGGGTTCGCAGGCGGTGTAGGCGTCCAGCGCGCTGCAATAACGCTGCGCCTCGTCCCAGCTTGCCGCACCGATGCTGGCTTGGATCGCGAGGTCGTAGAAAACAAAGTGGTTGTGGCTCAATGCACCATTGCGCAGCAGCATCTCGCCCGATGCCAGCGACTGCTGCCGCACGGACACATTCTCGGCCAGCAAGCCACGCAAACCGTACAGCTGGGCTCCCATGAAACCCAGTCCGCGTTCGCCCTCTGCAACCATGTCGAACGCGGTGGCCAGATGCGCGCGCGCGCCGGCGATGTCGCCACCGCGCATCACCAGCAGCGAGCGGAAGAACCAGGTCACAGCCTCGAACCGGCGGCTGCCCATCATCTGCGTCAGTTCCAGCGCCCGATCCACATGGGCCATCGCCAGCCGATGATTGCCACGGATGCAGCCATCCACCATCACCACCTGGGCGCGCGCCATCATTTCGGCGCGCGGGTTGTGCACCTGGCTGGCCAGCGTGATCGCACGTTCGCTGACCGCCAGTGCCCGGGGCAGATCGAGCAGGTAGTAAGCCGACCAGGACACCATCGGCAGGTAGGCCATCTCGACCTTGAGAAAACCTTGCTCGCGCGCCATGTCCACGCATTGCTGCACCAGCCGGGAGCCGCTGATGACCCGTCCGCGCGAATAACTGGCATCGCCCAAGCCGCCGAGCGCGGCGCACTCGGCCTCCGCGGAGCCGGCTTCGCGGGCCAGCGCCAGCGCCTGTTCGTGCGCCCGCTGGCAGTCGTCCGAGCGGCCCTGGCTGAACAGCAGGTTGCCGCGCAACTCGTGCAGATGCGACAGGTCAAGCACCAGTCCCGCCTGCTCGGCCAACGGCTGCGCCTCCTGCAGCAGGTCCAGCCCCTCGATCGTGCGATCGACGATGCGCATGCCCGAGGCCATCGCAATCAGGCCCAGCGAACGTTCGCCGTCGTCGCGCGCCGCGTCGACCGCGGCGCCAGCGGCCGCGATCGACTCGTTGGCATGGCCGATTGTGAGCAGCAGCCGCGATCGCGCCAGACGCAAGCCGAAACCCGCATCGCCCGGATCGGGCAGCGCCAGCGCCCGGTCGACCAGGGTCAAGGCCTCGCTGTAGTGGTACTGGCGCCATTGCTGCTCGCTGGCGCGCAGGTAGGCGCCCGCGGCGCGCACATCCTCGGCCCGCTCGAAGTGCTCGGCGGCCAGCGCCACGTCGCGAACGAGCACCCATTCGGCGGCGCCGCGATGCAACTGGCGCCGACGGGCATGCAACATCGATCCATAGGCTCCGTCGCGGATCAGCGCATGGCTGAACAGCAATTCATCACCCTGCAGCCGCACCAGAAACTGATCGACCAGGACTGCCGGGAGGTACTGCGGGTCGTCCACCAGGTGGCGCACCACCGACAACGGCACACGCTGACCCCATACCGCCGCCGCCTGCAATGCGTTCTTGTCCCTGCTCCCGAGCCGGTCCATGCGCGCCTGGATCAGCGCCTGTATCGACCCGGGCAGGTTGCTCGCGCTCTCGTCACCGGCATTGAGCAGCAATTGCTCGAGAAACAGCGGGTTGCCCTCGGCCCGCTCGACGCAGCTGCGCAACAAGGCGTCGGAGATCGACGCCGCGCCCGTCGCCAGGCGCAACGCGTCTTCCGGCTCCAGCGGCTGCAGGTCCATGCTCGTGAGCGGCAGCCCATGCAGCACGGTGCGCCACTCACCCACTGTGGGATCGCCGGCGAACCGCGTCGTCAGGATCGCCAGCAGCGGCTGATCGGCCGTCAGCGCCAGCAGGCAGGCGAGTTGCTGCAACGTCCAGGCGTCGGCCCAGTGGATGTCTTCGATCAGCAGCACGGTCGGCCCCTGCTCGAGTTCCGAGCGCAGCAGATGGCTCAGCGCTTCGAGCGTCGAACGCTGGCGCACTGCGGCATCGATGGCCGACAACAGTGCGCGCACCTCGGTCGGTGGCGCAACATCGAGCAACTCGTACAGGAACGGCTGGTGCTGCGCGCCATCGGTGCCGGCGCCGAATTGCAAGGCGATCGCAGTCGCGCGACTGGCTTCGTCGGCATCCGGCGCCAGGCCCATCCAGTCCTGCACCAGCACCCGGATCGCGTCGTGCCCGGTGCGCGCGCCGAAATCCTGGATCGTCGTGGCGCTACAGGCCAGGCCCTGTTCGCGCGCGGTGTCGGCGAATTCCGCGACCAGGCGGGACTTGCCCAGCCCGGGGTCGCCGCGCACCAGCACGATACGCCCGCGCCGGCGCCGCACGCAGGCCTGAACCAGTCCTGCGAACTGCTGGACCTCGTCCACGCGCCCGATCAGCGGCCGGCTGCCGCCTTGCGGCACCACCCGTTCCGACAGGATGCGGTACGGCAGCAGCGGCCGCTCCTTGCCCTTGACCTCGACCGCCGTGCCGGCCTGCGCCACGAAATAGTCCGCCACCTGCTGCCAGGTCTGCGGGCTGACCACCACCTCGCCCGGCTCGGCCAGTCCGCGCAGGCGCGCGGCGGTGTTTACCGTGTCGCCGGTCAAGGTGTAGTCGCCGGAGCGGGTGTCGCTGCGCCGGGCGATCACCAGCCCGGTATGCACGCCGGTGTGCATGGACAGGCGCCGGCCCAGCCGGTCGGCCAGGCTGGCGGCGATCGTGTCCACCGTGGCATGCAGTTCGAGTGCGGCCCGCACCGCACGGCGGGCATCGTCGCGGCGCGCCACCGGAACACCGAACAAGGCCATCACCTCGTCGCCGACAAACTGGTTGACCCGCCCGCCATGGGTCTCGATGATGCGGCTGGCCTCGCGTTTGATGCGCGACATGACCTGCTCGACCTCCTCCGGATCGAAAGCCTCGTTGAGCGCGGTGTAACCCGTCAGGTCGGAGAACATCACGGTGGCGTGGCGCCGCTCGCCCTCCTCGCCCACGCCGACCGGCGCGACCGGGGGCAGCGCGGCAGCGCCTGGCTGCACCAGTGCCTGCGGGACTTGCGGTGCTGGCGCCGCGGCACCGGCGACGGCTGCCTTCAGCAGGCGCTTGCGGTCTCCGAGCGACGCGACACCGAGCTCGCGCAGGTCGGAGTCCAGCAGGTCGGGCAGCAGATCGACCGAGATGTCCTGCGCGATGAACTGTGCGGTGTACTTGCCCATGCCATGGGCGTCGAGCCAGGTCGTGATGTCGGTCATGGGCGCAAGGGCGGAATGGTTCCGGCAACGGGTTGCCTGCCGCTATTGTGCCCCGACACGTGCCGCAGCGTGTCGCGTGTCGCCGAGCCGCCCAGGGGCGGACTCCGCGCGCACGGTGTCATTCGTAACGCTGGCCCAGCGCAAGCAACTCGGGCGTGCCGATCAGCGCGTTGAGCTGGTCGAAGTCGAACATCGCGCCCTGCATCGGCGCGGTGGTCTGGTGCTGGTGCAGGCTGGCGTAATATTTCTGCAACGCAAACCCGGCCGCTCGGGCTGTGCCACCGGGAAAGATCACGATCCGGAATCCCTTGGCGCCGAGTTCGGCCGCGCTATATATCGGCGTCTTGCCGCCTTCGACCATGTTGGCCAGCAGTGGAATGCGCCCGGCGAAACGCGCACAGGCCTGCTCCATCTGCTGCGGCGAGCGCAGGGCCTCGATGAAAAGGGCGTCCACGCCACAGGCCAGGTAGGCCTCGGCGCGTTCCATGGTCGCCTCCCAGCCCTCGACCGCCAGCGCATCGGTCCGCGCCAGCACCAGGGTCTGCTCCGATTGGCGGGCATCGAGTGCGGCCCGCAGCTTGCCGCACATCTCGGCCACCGGCACCACGGTCTTGCCGTCCAGGTGGCCGCAGCGCTTCGGAAAGGTCTGGTCCTCGAGTTGCAGCATGGCCGCGCCGGCGCGCTCGAACGCGCGCACGGTGCGCATGGTGTTGAGTGCATTGCCAAAACCGGTGTCGGCATCGACGATGACCGGCACCGACACCCGCTCGGTGATACGCGCCAGCGTGTCGGCCACCTCGGTGGCCGTGGTCAGGCCGATGTCGGAGCGGCCAAGCCGGGTGTAGGCGATCGACGCGCCGGACAGGTACAGCGCCTTGAAGCCGCTTTGCTCGGCGATCAGGGCCGTGAATGCGTCATAGATGCCGGGCGCCAGCAGCACCCGGTCTTGCTGCAATCGTAGCCGTAAGGATGGGGTCATGGTCGGAAGTTCCTTGTTGTGGGTTCATCGCGCGGCGCCTGCCAGCAAGTCGGCGGCGCTGCGGGCCGCGATCCAGCCACCACCCACCGCACTGAGCAGCCCATTGCCGGACAGGTAGCCCCACACCGCGTTGCCGGACACGCCGCGGGCGGCGCCCCCGGCGGCCAGCAGGTTCGCAAAGGGCGCGCCGTCGCTGCGCAGCACACGGCAATCGGCGTCAATGTCCAGGCCGCCCTGGGTATGGAACAAGGCACCGGTCACCTTGACCGCGTGGTAGGGCGGCTGCAAGGCCCGTTGAAAGCTGCGCCCCAGCGCGTCCGGATTGCCCGGCGCCACGGCCGCCAGCGTCTCTCGCAGCGCCTGCACGTCGCAGCCGATCAGCCGCGCCAGCGCAGCCCCGTCATCGGCGGTTTTGATGGCGCCGGTCTTCTCCAGTTCGACAAAGTCGGGAAAACCGCGCGCCATGTCCAGCAAGGGGCCATCGAACACATTCCAGGCCACGCCACCGGGCTGCGCCAGTACATGCACTGCAGCCTCGGAGTAGCCCTGGGTCTCGTCGTGAAAACGCGCGCCGCCGGTATTGATCTGCACCCCGCCCTGCATCATCATGGCCCAGCTCATCAGCGCGCCTTGCGGTGTGGCCCAGGACCCGTGGCCCTGATAACCCCCGAGATCGGCCAGCCGCGCGCCGATCTGGCGGGCCCATCGGATGGCGCTGCCATCGTTGCCGACATGGCCACCGAATGCCGCCTCGCGCATCTCGGGCAGCAACTCGCGCACCATCTCCGGGTTGCCGCCAAAACCGTTGCAGGCCAGCAGCAGCACGTCGCAACGCAGCTGCTCCAGCGTTCCGTCGGGACGCACATAACCGACGCCCTGGATCCGGTTGCCCGCATCCAGGTACAACACCCGCACTACCGCGTCGGTCAGGATGTCGGCACCGGCGTCCAGCGCAGCGCGCTCCAGGCTGGCCATCAGCGCCGCGCCGGTGTGCTCGGGCACCGCATGCATGCGCCGAGCCCGGTGGCCCGGATACAGGAATCCATCGAGCACCTCGAACACGATGCCCTGCTGCTCCAGCGCGTCGATGGCCTGCGCCACCGCTGCGGTGTAGGCGTCCACCAGGTGCTGCGCGGCCTCTTCGTGCGCCTTGGACTGCACGTCCCGGGCAAAAGTCTCCCGCGAATCGACGATTCCCAGCGACCGCTGCAGCCGGGTTTCGGCCGCGGGAATGAAACCCGAAGACAGGGCGGTCGAGCCGCAAGGCCGGGCGTCGCGCTCGAGCAGCACGCAGTCGATGGCGCGCGAGCGCAAGCCGATCGCGGCCGTCAGGCCACAGGCGCCGGCGCCGACGATGACCACCGGCGCATGGGGTGTATCCACGGGCAGGTCGTCGCGTTGCACGGTTGGGGACATCATCGATAAGCTCCTGCGCAAGGAAATGAAGCGGGCCCGGACCCATGCGACAGGGACCGGGGTTTGGTTTCGCCGGCCGGACAGGCACTCATGCGCTGCGTCCCATGCGCTGACGCAATTGTTTCAACAACCCTCCGGCGGCCACCATGGCGAGCAGGAATTCCGGGATCGGATCGCAGGGCAGCATGACGCCAGCAGCGCTCGTGACGGTCAGTGCCTGCAGGTCGAGCGTGACGGATTCACCGTCCACCAGTTCGCCGGCCCGCGCACAGGTCAGCAGCAACAGGCCGAGGTTGAACGCATTGCGGAAATACAAGCCGCTGTACGACGGCGCGATCACTGCCCGCACGCCCAGGTACACCAAAGCGGCGGCGGCCTGCTCGCGCGAGGAGCCGATGCCGAAATTGGCGCCGGCCACGAGCACGTCGCCCGGTTGTACCTGCGCGGCGAATTCCGGGCGCACCGCCTGCAGGCAATGCGGCGCAATGCCGTCGATGCCCAGCTTCATGTAGGCGCCGGGCGCCAGCACGTCGGTGTCGATGTCGTCGCCGAATGTCCAGACCCGGTGCCGCGCACTGCGGTATTCGCCCTTGGGGCGGCCCGGCGGGCTCACTGGAGCACCTT
>CAZADK010000119.1:0-9626 GCA_964483855.1 uncultured Rhodoferax sp. | reverse complement strand
TCGACCGGCGCCGGTCGAAGGTATAAGCCTTTTCAACCCATCTGCGCACAGCGTCGCGCAATTGGTCCTGGTCGTCGCTGAAATCGAAATCCATGTCGTCACCTGTGCTTGATGTGAATAGGTGCTGTCGGCCCTACTAGCCCAGCACGACCTGCGAAACGATGTTGCGCTGTACTTCATTGGAGCCGCCATAAATGGTGGTCTTGCGCATGTTCAGGTAAGTCGAGGCCAGGGGTGCGCAGTGCAATGCGCCGACTGCGTCACCCTGCCACCCGGCTTCCATGGCTTCGTGGATCAGGGGCAGAGCGTAGGGCCCGGCCGCCAGCATCATCAGTTCGCTGTAACGCTGCTGGATTTCGCTGCCACGGATCTTCAGCAGTCCGGCGACATCGAGCGACTGCTTGCCCGACTTTTCGCCCGCCAGCACGCGCAGCACCATCATCTCCAGCGCGATCACGTCCACCTCGAGTTTGGCGATTTCGTCGCGGAACCGGATGTCTTCGTAGACCCCTTCCGCCTTGGCGACACGCTTGAGGCGTTCGAGTTCACGTTTGGCGCGGTTTACGTCGGCAATATTGGTACGTTCATGGCTGAGCAGATGTTTGGCGTAGGTCCAGCCCTGGTTCTCCTCGCCGATCAGGTTCTCGGCCGGAACTTCGACGTTGTCGAAGAAAACCTCGTTGACCTCGACGCTGCCATCGAGCAGGCGGATCGGGCGCACGGTCACGCCGGGCGATTGCATGTCGATCAGCAGGAAGCTGATGCCGGTTTGCGGCTTGCCTTCGGTGCTGGTTCGCACCAGGCAGAAGATCCACTCTCCGTATTGGCCTAGAGTGGTCCAGGTCTTCTGCCCGTTGACGACATAACTGGCGCCGCGGCGTTCGGCCCGTGTCTTGAGGGAAGCCAGGTCGCTGCCCGAGCCCGGTTCACTGTAGCCTTGGCTCCACCAGACCTCGCCGCTGGCGATGCCCGGCAGAAACCGCGCCTGTTGCTGCGCGTTGCCGAACGCCATGATGACCGGCGCGACCATCACGGGCCCGAATGGCACCACGCGCGGCGCTCCGGCCAGTGCGCACTCTTCTTCGAACAGGTGTTTCTGCACCGAATTCCAGCCAGGGCCGCCGAACTCTTTCGGCCAGCCATGGCCGAGCCAGCCTATCTGGCCCAGGATCCTGGCCCAGCGCTGCATGTCGTCGCGGCTCAGGTGCAGCGCATTGAACACCTTGCGCGAGATATCCGAGGGCAGGTTGGCCGCGACCCAGGCGCGGACTTCCGCGCGAAACAATTGTTCCTCAGGTGTGAATGCCAGATCCATACGAGTCTCTCCAAGCGGGAATGCGTTGTTGTAGCACGGTCGTGCGATTTTGCATGTCCAAACCGCGACAAGTGAATGACCACGTGCCCTGCGGCGATAATTTTTCGACCCATGAAAAATATTGTGATCCTGATCTCCGGCGCCGGCTCCAACATGGCGGCCATCGTCCGGACAGCGCGCCTCGGCGGCTGGGAATCGCGGTTGCAGGCCCGTATCGCGGCCGTGATCAGCAACCGGCCGCAGGCCGCAGGGTTGGCCATCGCGCAGCAGCAAGACATCGCTACCGCGGTGGTGGATCACCGGTCGTTCGCGGATCGCGAGCAGTTCGATCAGGCGCTGGCGCAGGCGATCGACCGGCACGACCCGCTAGGGCGGCCGGCGCTGGTGGTGCTGGCCGGCTTCATGCGGGTGCTCACGCCCGGGTTCGTCGCCCACTACGAGGGCCGCCTGGTCAATATCCACCCGTCGCTGCTGCCAGCCTTCACCGGATTGCACACCCACCAGCGGGCGCTTGATGCCGGTTGCCGCGTGGCCGGCGCGACCGTGCACCGAGTGACCGCAGAACTCGACAACGGCCCGATACTGGCGCAGGCCGCCGTGCCGATCCTGGTGGACGACACTGCCGACAGCCTGGCCGCCCGCGTGGTCAGCCAGGAGCACCGCATCTACCCGGCGGCGATTGCCGAGTTGTTGCGGCACTGATCCCTGCGGCGCATGCGGCTCGGCCGCGCGCGGGCGCGGCCGAGCCGACGCGTGACCCGCGCATGACCGACCAGCATACTGGCTGGCCCCCGCGGGCTCGGTGGAGCCGACCGCGACCTGCGTGGGACAATGCGCGCCATGCATCCAGCCCCCCTGTTGCAGGCCTGTACCGATCTGGTGGCGCTGGTCCTGAAATTCGATCATCCCGCCGACGCCGTCGTGGCGCGGTTTTTTCGCGATCACCGATCGCTCGGCCCGCGCGAGCGTGCGACATTGACGCAGACCGTCTATGCCGTCTTGCGCAAGAAGCAGCTATTCGAGCATCTTGCGCCATCAGGCAGTGGCGCCAGGGCCCGCCGCATGGCGATCCTTGGGTTCGATGCGCCCCGTGCATTTCTCGATGGCGCGTTGAACGACCAGGAAAAAGCCTGGCTCGACGCCTGCGGCGAGGTGGACGAGACTGCGTTGATGGAGCGCCATCGGCACAATCTGCCGGATTGGCTGGCGCAGCGGCTCAAGGATGAGGCAGGGCCGGATTTCTGGCCGCTGGTGGCGAGCCTGAACGAACCGGCGGCGCTCGACCTGCGTGTCAATACGCTCAAGGCCAAACCCGCGGACGTGCAGAAATCTTTGGCCGCCGCGGGTGTCGCGACGAAGGCCACGCCGTATTCGCCGTGGGGCCTGCGTGTGCAGGGCAAGCCGTCACTGAACCGGTTGGACGCCCATGCACGGGGCGAATTCGAGGTGCAGGACGAGGGTTCCCAGTTGTTGGGCCTGCTCGTCGACGCGCGCCGTGGCGAGATGGTGGTCGACTTCTGCGCCGGGGCTGGTGGCAAGACACTGGCCCTGGGGGCGGCGATGCGCAGCACCGGTCGCTTGTATGCGTTCGATACATCGGCGCATCGGCTGGATGCGCTCAAGCCCCGCCTGGCGCGAAGCGGACTGTCCAATGTGCATCCGGTGGCGATCAGCCACGAGCGCGACGATCGCATCAAGCGGCTTGCAGGCAAGATCGACCGGGTGCTGGTCGACGCACCCTGTTCCGGGCTGGGGACGTTGCGGCGCAACCCCGACCTCAAGTGGCGTCAGGATGCTGGTGTGGTGCAGCAGATGGCGGCAACTCAAGCTGCGATCCTGGACAGTGCGGCTCGGCTGCTCAAATCTGGCGGGCGGCTGGTCTATGCCACCTGCAGTCTGTTGCGGTCGGAAAACGAGGAGATTGCGGATGGCTTTTCGGCAAGCCATCCCGATTTCGAGCCGTTGCGTGCGAATGACATATTGGCTGAATTGAAGGTCGAGCAGGCCAATTCCCTTTGCCTGGAGGGCTTGAATGGCGCCTCTTATCTGCGTTTGTGGCCCCATCGACATGCCACAGATGGGTTTTTTGCTGCTATTTGGCGGAAAAGGGCGCCCTGACCGCTTGAATTGGCATTCTTTGCCCGTACCTGAACCTTGCGTTAGGCGGAATAGCCATGTGCCGCCTAAAATGCGGGACCGGTTGGCGCTGCGGTAACCGGTGAATCCGCGCGCCTGACAATTCCACTATCCATTGACTAGAGAGAGACGAAAACGATGTTGCTACCTGATTGGGCTGTCCTGAACGCCATTGTGGAGTGGCTATCGCATGGGCTGTGGGATCTGACTTGGTGGGAAATTGTCCTGTATACGCTGCTCACGACCCACATCACGATTGCGAGTGTCACGATCTATCTGCACCGCCACCAGGCGCACCGTGCGATGGACCTGCATGCGATTCCGGCTCATTTTTTCCGCTTCTGGTTGTGGATCGGTACCGGCCAGGTGACGCGCGAATGGGTGTCCATTCACCGCAAGCACCACGCCAAGTGCGAAACCGCCGATGATCCGCACAGCCCGGTGGCGCATGGCATCAAGAAAGTCTTCTGGCAGGGTGCGGAGTTGTACCGCGCCGAGAGCAAGAACCAGGAAACGCTGAGCAAGTACAGCCAGGGTTGTCCCAACGACTGGCTCGAGCGCAATCTGTATTCGCGCTTCAGCTGGCAGGGCGTGGGCTTGATGATGGTGCTCGATCTTGCGCTGTTTGGTGTCGCCGGTCTGGCTGTCTGGGCCGTGCAGATGGCCTGGATTCCGTTCACCGCGGCGGGCGTGATCAACGGTATCGGCCATTACTGGGGTTACCGTAATTTTGAGGCCCCAGATGCCAGTACGAATATCGTGCCCTGGGGCGTTCTGATTGGTGGCGAGGAACTGCACAACAACCACCACACCTATCCGACCTCCGCCAAGTTTTCAGTCAAGCCGCACGAGTTCGATATTGGCTGGGTCTACATCAGCATCCTGGCCAAGCTGGGTTTGGCCCGCGTCAAGAAGACACCGCCGAAGCTGCGGCTCGGCGAAGTGCGTCCGGTTGCCGATGTGAAGGTGCTCGATGCACTGATCACGCACCGCTACGAAGTCATGGCCCGTTACGCCAAGGATCTGCGCAAGGCCTGCGCGGTCGAGTTGGCCGCGAGCAAGGCCAGGCGAGGCGACGTTTCGGTGTTGCAGGCTGCCAAACGTTGGTTGCACCGCGACGCCGACAAGGTGCCGGCGGCCGCTGCACCGCAACTGGCGTTGGCGCGCGCGGCGCACCCCGTGCTCGACAAGATGGTGACCATGCGCGAAGAGTTGCGCCAGTTGTGGCTCAACACGTCGCAGTCGCGTGAGCAGTTGACCAGCGACCTGCAGGCCTGGTGCCATCGCGCCGAGAGCAGCGGCATCGCGGCGTTGCAGGAGTTCTCGTTCCGGTTGCGCGCCGCCAGGGCCTGATCGGAGACGGCCGTAGCAAACAGCACGCCTGCTCCAACGAAAAGCCCGGCCCTGACCGGGCTTTTACTTGGTCGCGTTGTATCGGGGTTGCGTCAGCTACGCGTCCAGCCGGCTGGGGTGCGCAGTGGTGGGCTTCGGCGGGAGCGCCGCGCAGCAGGGCGAAAAAAAGCCCGGACGCACCGGGCTTCTTGTGGGGCCAAGAGAGCCGATCACTTCAGCTTGATTTCCTTGTAGTCGACGTGTTTGCGTGCCTTGGGATCAAACTTCTTGATCAGCATCTTCTCCGGCATGGTCTTCTTGTTCTTGCTGGTCGTGTAGAAGTGACCGGTGCCGGCGGTGGATTCCAGCTTGATTTTTTCGCGGGTGCCTTTGGTAGCCATGGTGTTTTCCTTCAGTCAATGGGGGCAGTGCGATCGCATCGATGATGGTGTGATCGGCTTGCCGCCGGAATGGTTTACGCCTGTCCCCGGGCGCGCATGTCGGCCAGTACGGCCTCGATGCCGTTCTTGTCGATCAGGCGAAGGGCTGCACTGGACACGCGCAGGCGGACCCAGCGGTTTTCGGTCTCGACCCAGAAACGACGGTACTGCAGATTGGGCAGGAACCGGCGCTTGGTCTTGTTGTTGGCGTGGGAAACATTGTTCCCGACCATCGGGCCTTTGCCCGTCACATCACATACGCGTGCCATTTGGACACTCCATCAGTCTGCGCAATCACATGGTTTGCGAATTGCGGCATCGTTAACGGCTTTCGCCGCACCTCGCCACCGGAAGCGGTAGCGGTAGAGGAACAAGGCGCCTGACACCAGAATGCGGCGGCATGTCCGGAAGAGTTCACCAGCAAAACCCGTCGCCGGGCAATTCTGGTAAAGCCTCGGATTATAGCCAGCAAATCGGGCCACTTCAGCCGCATCCGTGTCTGGGTTTCAGTCCTGTTCCAGGAAGCGTTGCGCATCCAGCGCCGCCATGCAGCCGGTGCCGGCGCTGGTGATGGCCTGGCGATAGACGTGGTCCTGCACGTCGCCAGCGGCGAACACGCCTGGCACGCTGGTCATGGTGGCCATGCCCTTGAGGCCGGACTGGGTCACGATGTAACCACCCGTCATCTCCAGCAGGCCCTGGAAAATATCCGTGTTGGGAGCGTGCCCGATGGCGATGAAGCAGCCAGCCAGTTTCAATTCCTCGGTGCTGCCGTCCTTCGTGCTCTTGATGCGGATGCCGGTCACACCGGACTGGTCGCCCAGCACCTCATCCAGCGTCTGGTGGGTCTTGAGCACGATCTTGCCGGCGGCGACTTTGTCCATCAGCTTGTCGACCAGGATCGCCTCGGCCTTGAACTTGTCGCGCCGATGCACCAGGTAGACCTTGCTGGCGATGTTGGACAGATACAGCGCCTCCTCGACCGCGGTGTTACCACCACCGACGACGCAGCATACCTGGTCGCGGTAGAAGAATCCGTCGCAGGTGGCGCAACCGGAGACACCCTTGCCCATGAAGGCGGCCTCCGATGGCAGACCCAGGTACTTGGCCGACGCTCCGGTGCAGATGATCAGCGCATCGCAGCTATAGACCGCACTGTCGCCAGTGAGCCTGAACGGACGCTGGGACAGATCGACCTTGTTGATGTGGTCGAAAACGACGTCGGTCTTGAACCGCTCGGCATGCTCTAGAAAGCGCTGCATCAGTTCAGGGCCCTGCACGCCATGCACGTCGGCAGGCCAGTTGTCGACATCGGTCGTGGTCATCAGTTGGCCGCCCTGGGCGATGCCGGTGATCAGCATCGGGTGCAGGTTGGCGCGCGCGGCATAGATGGCTGCCGTGTAGCCGGCCGGGCCGGAGCCCAGGATGAGAACGCGGGCGTGCTTGGTGTCAGTCATGTGGGGAAAAAAATGGGGCGTGGGTGAATAAGGTGTACGATTCCTGCCGCTGGCGGCGGAGTCGCCTGGAGATCAGACAACACACAAAATGGGTTTGGCTGCAGGCCCGATTGTAGGAAGCGGTCCATTACCTGGAAGGAATCACGGATGTCGATGTTAAGCAACCTTGATTTGATACGCAGGGTGCCACTGTTTGCCATGCTGACGCCGGCCCAGGCGGAATCCTTGGCAGGCGCGGTCAGCAAGCGGCGTTTCAGGCGGGGTGAATTCCTCGTCGAGCAGGGCAAGAGGTGCGAATCGCTTTTCATCCTGCTGGCGGGCCGGGCCCGTGTGGTGGTAACCGACAGCCGCGATCGCGAAGTGATCCTGGCGACGATGCACCCAGGCGATTACGTGGGCGAAATGAGCCTGATTGACCACGAGCCGCACTCGGCATCGGTCGAAGCGGAGGTGCAGACCGATGCCCTGGTGCTCGGGGGTGCCGAGTTCAACCGTTGCCTGACAGAAAACGCGACCACGGTGGCTGCTGTCATGAAGGGCCTGGTTCAGCGCCTGCGCAGTGCGGACCGCAAGATCGAATCGCTGGCGCTGATGAACGTCTATGGCCGGGTGGCAAACGTGCTGATGGAAAGCGCGCCGGCGGACGAAAACAATGTGCGCATCATCCGCGACAAGATTTCCCGCCAGGACATCGCCAAGATGGTCGGTGCGTCGCGCGAAATGGTGAGCCGCGTGATGAAGGATTTCGAGGAGCAGGGTTTTGTCGAAACCCGTGACGACGGCAGCCTTGTCATCAAGGACCGGCGCCTCAAGCCCCGTTAGCGCCCGTGCCGCGCCGCGCTGGCGTGCGGTAAGCTCGAGGTAACCATTGCATGCATGACTTATTCACTTGATACCCTGACGTCTGGCAGACAGGCTACCCAGGGCCATTCCCCTTCTTCCGGATTGGGCAGATTTGCCGCCGAACTGGCCTTGTTCGCCGGAGCCTTGTGGCTTACGTTCTGGTTGCTTGCGCTGCTGAGTTATTCGCCCGCCGATGCGGCCTGGTCCACGTCGGGCCATGGCGGCGCAGCAATCAACCGGGCAGGGCGGCTGGGCGCCTGGATCGCCGACCTCAGTTATTACCTGTTCGGGTTCTCCGTCTGGTGGCTGGTCGCGATCGGCATTCGCATCTGGTTGTCCGGTCTTGCCGCCTGGTTGCGTCACGGATCTGCGCCGCGAACGCCGGCCGAAGAGGCGTCGCAGCCCCATCCCTGGCTGGCCGGGCGCGCGGCGTTCTGGTGCGGTCTGGTCTTGTTGATTGGCGCCAGCAGTGTGCTCGAATGGACCCGCCTGTACAGCTTCGAGGGGCGCCTGCCTGGCGACAGTGGCGGTGCCCTGGGCAGCATGCTCGGGCCACTGGGCCTGCGCTGGCTCGGCTTTGCCGGTTCCGGGCTCGTCGCCATCTTGCTCGGCCTGACCGGGGCCGCCCTGACGTTCCGGTTTTCCTGGGGCAATGCGGCCGAACGCATCGGCGCGGCCTTGCATGCCCGGCTGGAGTCAAGCCGCAAGAAACGTGAGGCGGTGCAGGACATGGCCATGGGTCAGCAGGCGGCGCGTGAGCGCGAGGTCGTGGTCTCGGGTGAGCGTGTCGTAAGCCTGGAGCACCATCCCGAGCCGGTGCATGTCGAGCCGGTCGTGCTGGAAGTGCCCAAGAGCGAGCGGGTTGCCAAGGAGCGCCAGAAGCCCTTGTTCGCCGACATGCTTGACAGCAAGCTGCCCCAGGTCGACCTGCTCGATGCGGCGCAGGTGCGCCAGGAGACGGTGTCGCCGGAACTGCTGGACATGACCAGCCGCATGATCGAGAAGAAACTCAAGGACTTCGGTGTCGAGGTCTGGGTCGTCCTGGCATTGCCGGGGCCGGTGATCACACGTTACGAGATCGAGCCCGCGTTGGGTGTAAAGGGCTCGCAGATCGTCGGCTTGGCCAAGGACCTGGCGCGCAGCCTGAGCCTGGTCTCCATCCGGGTCGTGGAGACGATCCCCGGCAAGAACTACATGGCGCTCGAGTTGCCCAATGCCAAGCGGCAGTCGATCCGGTTGTCGGAGATCCTCGGATCGAGGGTCTACAACGAGGCCAAGTCGTTGCTGACGATCGGATTGGGCAAGGACATTGTCGGTAATCCAGTCGTCGCCGACCTGGCCAAGATGCCGCACGTGCTGGTCGCCGGTACCACGGGTTCGGGCAAGTCCGTGGGTATCAACGCGATGATCCTGAGCTTGTTGTACAAGGCCGATGCGCGCGATGTCCGGCTGCTGATGATCGACCCCAAGATGCTGGAGATGTCGGTCTATGAAGGTATTCCGCACCTGCTCGCGCCGGTGGTGACCGACATGCGCCAGGCCGCGCACGGGCTGAACTGGTGTGTGGCCGAGATGGAACGGCGCTACAAGCTCATGAGCAAGATGGGCGTGCGCAACCTGGCCGGCTTCAACACCAAGATGGACGAGGCCAAGGCACGCGGCGAACGGATCCCCAACCCGTTCAGCCTCACGCCGCAGGAGCCCGAGCCGCTGGAGCGACTGCCGCATATCGTGGTTGTCATCGACGAACTCGCCGACCTGATGATGGTGGTGGGCAAGAAGATCGAGGAATTGATCGCGCGCCTGGCACAAAAGGCGCGCGCCGCAGGGATCCACCTGATACTGGCCACGCAGCGCCCGAGCGTGGACGTGATCACCGGGCTGATCAAGGCCAACATTCCGACCCGCATCGCGTTTCAGGTGAGCAGCAAGATCGACAGCCGCACCATCCTGGACCAGATGGGCGCCGAGGCGCTGCTGGGTATGGGCGACATGTTGTACCTGCCCAGCGGAACCGGCCTGCCGACCCGGGTGCATGGCGCGTTCGTCAGCGACGAAGAGGTGCACCGGGTGGTGAGCTACCTCAAGACGCAGGGACAGCCG
>CAZADK010000118.1:0-9640 GCA_964483855.1 uncultured Rhodoferax sp. | reverse complement strand
GGTCGAGTTCTACGGCATGACCGAAGGTGGCGGCACCTGCATCCTGGAGGCGCACCGGTATCCGCACAAGCTGCATACCGTTGGGCTGCCGGCGCAGGGCCATGACATCCGGTTGATCGACGACAACGGCGTTGAAATAGCGCTGGGCGAAGCGGGCGAGGTCGTCGGCCACTCCGCAGGCATGATGACAGGCTACCACCGCCAGCCGGAGAAGACCCGCGAGGCCGAGTGGTTCGATCCGACCGGCAAACGCTTCATCCGCACTGGCGACATCGGCCGTTTCGACGACGACGGCTTCCTGATCCTGTTCGATCGCAAGAAGGACATGGTGATCTCGGGCGGTTTCAACGTCTACCCGAGCGACCTGGAGGCGGTGCTGCGCCAACATCCCGCGGTGGCCGACGTCGCGGTCGTCGGCGTGCCGTCCGAGCGCTGGGGCGAGACGCCGGTGGCCTTTGTCGTGTTGCGCGATGCTGCCGCGCAGGCCGTGCTGGCCGACGACCTGCTGCAGTGGACAAACGCGCAGCTGGGCAAGATGCAGCGCCTGGGCGACCTGCAGTTATGCTCCGAACTTCCGCGCAGCGCCATCGGCAAGGTGCTCAAACGCGAGCTGCGTGCCGCTTATGGCGGTGCATCATCCACCAGCGAGACGCCAGCTTCATGATCACGATTTCCTGCCAGTTCGATTCCGGCGCCATCGAGGTGCTGCACACCGACGACCCGGGTGACATCGCGCTGCGCATTCGCAACGACAACGCGGCCGACTTTGCGCAGTGGTTCCATTTTCGGCTGCAGGGCGCTACCGGCGTGCCGGTGACGCTGCGTTTCGTCAATGCCGGGCAGTGTGCGTATGCCAAGGGCTGGGAGGGTTACCGCGTGGTCGCTAGTCACGATCGGCAACACTGGCAGCGTATTGACACCGACTACGACGGCACGGTGATGACGGCGCGGCTGACGCCAGACAGCAACAGCGTGTACCTGGCCTATTTCGAGCCGTATTCCTGGGATAGGCACCTGGATCTGCTCGCATCCGCGTCCGTGTCCGGGCATGTGCAACTCGAACGTCTGGGCGCAAGCCTGGACGGGCGTGACATGGACCTGCTGCGCATCACCGACGTGGCAAGCCCGGTGCCAGAGGCCGACCGGCGCAGCGTCTGGCTGATCGCGCGCCAGCATCCGGGCGAAACGATGGCCGAGTGGTTTGTCGAAGGTCTGCTGGGGCGGCTGCTCGATGGCGCCGACCCGGTGGCGCGGGTGCTGCTGCAGCGCTGCATCTTCCATGTCGTGCCCAACATGAACCCGGACGGCAGCGTGCGCGGCAACCTGCGCACCAACGCGGCCGGCGCCAACCTGAACCGGGAATGGCGGGAGCCCAGCATGGAACGTTCACCCGAAGTGTTCCTGGTACGCCGCAAGATGGAGCACACCGGTGTCGACCTGTTCCTGGACGCGCATGGCGACGAGGCCCTGCCGCACAACTTTGTCGCCGGCAGCGAAGGAATTGCCGGATTCTCGCCGCGCCTGCGGCAACTGCAGGATGATTTCAAGGCCAGCTGGATCGCCAGCTGCCCGGACTTCCAGGACCGCGTCAACTACGGCCCGGCGCGCGCCACCCAGGCCAACCCGACCGTGGCCACGAATTGGGTCGCACAACGTTTCGACTGCCTGGCATTCACGATCGAGATGCCGTTCAAGGACAACGCCGATCTGCCGGATGCGGTAACGGGGTGGAGTGGCGCGCGCTCGAAGATGCTGGGGGCGAGTGTGTTGCAGCCGGTGTTGGGGGTGGTGGGGCGGTTGCGGTAAAGCGTTGTGCGGATATCCACCGTGGGAGCACCTGCAATGCTGCCAGGGGAAGTGTCGTCTTTTGGCAGGAAACGCGCCGCGTGCGCAGGTCGATGCGGCAACCCGGCGGCCGCAAGCAACGACAATCCGCGCATGGCTCAAGGCAAACGCATTTCTGCGGACATCGGCGCCGATGCCCTGCAGGCCATCAAGGACATGGGCGCCGCGGCCAAACAGGCCCGTACACACGCCGGTGATGGCCAGGCCGCCGCCGCGGCCCGCCTGGGCGTGCATGTCCAGACCATTGCCCGCATCGAATCGGGTGAACCCGGTGTCGCGATCGGGCATGTGGTGGGCCTGCTCGCGCTTTACGGCATCCATGCCGCGCTGCAGCCAGCGCCTGCTACGATGCCCGCGTCAATACCGCCCCGTCACCTGGAAACCCCATGATCCCGCCCGATGAAGACCCGTCCATTCCCGCAAACTCTGGCGTGCTGCGGCTCCTGACGGCGCTGGTGACCATTGCGCTGGCCTGGATCCTGCTGCCCTTTTACGGGACCATCATGTGGGGCGCCATCATCGCGCTGTTGTTTGTGCCGCTTTACCGCCGCATGTTGCCGCGCCTGCGCCAGCGGCGAACCCTGGCTGCGTTGCTCACTCTGCTGCTGGTGCTGGTGCTGGTCATCCTTCCGCTGGTGTTGGTCGCCGCCGCGCTGGCGCGCGAGGCATCCCAGATCTACGAGCAGCTTCAATCGGGCGATATGAGTCCGGGGCGTTACTTCCGGGGCCTGTTCGATGCCTTGCCGGCCTGGGTGACGTCATGGCTGGACCGCTTTGGCCTGATCGACTTCGAGGCCCTGCAAAGCCGTGTGTCCGAGCTGTTGGCAAAAGGCAGCCAGTTCATCGCCACGCAGGCGCTGAGCATCGGTCAAAACACATTCGAATTCGTGGCCGGCATCTTCATCGCGCTGTACCTTGCCTTCTTCCTGATTCGTGACGGCGACGACATCTCGCGCTCGCTGCAGCGCGCAATTCCGTTGGCGCCGTCGCACAAGCGCGAGTTGCTGGAAAAGTTCGCCACCGTCATCCGCGCGACGGTCAAGGGCAACCTGCTGGTGGCATTGATACAGGGCGGCCTGGGTGGCCTGGCATTCTGGTTCCTGGGTGTCGGTGGAGCCCTGCTGTGGGCCGTGGTCATGGCGTTTCTGTCGTTGGTGCCGGCCATTGGTGCGGGGCTGGTGTGGGTGCCGGTTGCGGTCTATTTGCTCGTGACCGGTGCGATCTGGCAAGGCATGGCATTGATCGCCTACGGTGTGCTGGTGATCGGTTTGGTCGACAACCTGCTGCGACCGATCCTGATTGGCAAGGACACGCGCATGCCCGACTACCTGGTGCTGATCACCACCCTGGGCGGCATGACGGTGTTCGGCATCAACGGGTTCGTGCTCGGGCCGACGATCGCAGCCATGTTCATCGCGGTCTGGCACATCGTCGGGCAGACCAGCGACGACCCCGGCTGAGAGCAGACCCCGGTGCATCGCACCACGCCGTCCCGGACCACGCCGTCCCGGACCACGCCGTCCCGGACCACGCCCGTCAGGCGTAATACGCCGCGACAAAGTCGGCGAAGCTGCCGGTGTCCTGCGCCTCGAGGCGGCTTTGTTGCGCCAGCGATTCCCGCGCCGCGGTTTCGAAACGGGCCTGCGCCGGCGCATCCAGCGGCTGCGCCAGCAAGGCCTGCTTGTGGTGCTCCGACGCGAACATCGTGTACTTGAAGAAGCCGCCATGCGCACGCGCGGCTTGCAGCACCTGGGCCGACGGGGTCAGGTCCGGGTCGTCGATGCGCTGGCGCAACAGCCGCATCGCGCTGCTGTGGCGGCTGCCGCCGTAAGCGGTGTCCAGCATCTCGGCGAACGGCGCCATGTCGTCGAACAACTCATGCGCCAGCGGACGGAACGGCTGCTCATGGTTGTGCACCAGCAGATGCAGGTCGCTTTGCCGGCCGCGGTTCACGACGCGGCGCTTGTTCTCGTCGTTCTCGCCCTGTTCGCGTGCGCTGATCGGCGGGCTGTCGCGAAACAGGCACATCAGCAGCAACACGTCGACAAAACTGGCCTGCTCCGGTGTGATGCCGATATCGACCATCGGGTTGAGGTCAAACAGGCGCATCTCGATATATTCGACGCCGTGCTTGCGCAGACCCTTGGCCGGACGGTCGGGCGAGACGCGTTTCGGGCGCATCGGCGCATAGAACTCGTTCTCGATCTGCAGCAGGTTGGCACTGAGTTGTTTCCAGTGGTCGCCATCGCGCACGCCGAGTTCCTGGTAATAGGGGTCCGGCGTGCGGATCGCTGTCTCCAGCGCCTCGGTGTATTCGGCCAGCGAGTTGAAGTTGACATTGAGGTTCGACTGCGCGCTGTTCTGGTAGCCCAGGTCGCTCATGCGCAAGCTGGTGGCATATGGTGCGTACAGGCTTCCGGGCACCAGTTGCTGCAGATCGGACTTGCGGCCTTGCAAGAAGGATTCGCAGATCGCCGGCGATGCGCCGAACAGGTAGGGCACCAGCCAGCCGTACCGCAGGAAGTTGCGAATCAGGCCGAAATAACGGGTGCTGATGAAATCCTGCCGGTCGCCGCCGGCCTCGCAGCAGTCATACAGAGCGCTCCAGAAATCGTCGGGCAGCGACCAGTTGTAATGCACACCGGCGATGGCCTGCATGTGGCGACCGTACCGCAGGCCGAGCCCTTCGCGGTAGACGCGTTTCATCCTGGCGCGGTTGGAGCTGCCGTAATCCGCCAGCGGAATGCTGCTGTCGCCGCCGATCACGCACGGCATCGAGCTGGCCCACATCGTCTCCTCACCCAGCGCCGGCGTCACGAAGCGGTGGATTTCGCGCAAGAAGCGCAGCGGTTCGTCGAGTTCGGTGCTGGGTGGCGTGATGAATTCCAGCAGCGCCTCCGAATAATCGGTGGTGATCCAGGGGTGGGTGAGCTTGGAGCCCAGCGCGCGCGGATGCGGTGTCTGCGCCAGCGAGCCCAGGGCGTCGATGCGCAGGCACTCTTTCTCAAAGCCGCGCTGGATCCCGCGCAGCACCTGGGCCTGTACCCGTTGGGAGAATTGCCCGACGGCGTCGCAACAGGTGAACTTCAACATAAGGCGGTCTTCTTCCTGAACATCGAGGGGCTGGCAGTATGGCAGTTTTCCGGTGCGCGCCCCGCGGGCGCGAGTCACGACCGGCGCCGTAACCGGATTTTGCCCATCGCCCGGGCGTCGCTGGCCCGGCGATGATCACAACGCCGGCACCCGGGCGAACCACGGCGCGGCCAACTCGATCTGCGCCGCCAGTGCCAGCAATTGTGCGTCGGCGCCGAAACGCGCGACCAGCTGCACGCCCACCGGCGAACAGGCGGCGGCCGTGGGCCAGCGGCATGTCCCGCACCGGCGCGTGCAGGTCCTTGATGCAATAGGGCACGCCGGCAAACGGGCCGTCGGCACCCAGCACCGGCGCGTTGGGCGCCAGCGCCGGCTGGTGCAGGTACGGGACCGCATTGATGGTCGGATTGACGGCCCGCAGCCGCTCCAGCGCGGCCTGCATCACCTCGGCGCGCGAGACTTCGCGCTTGCGCACCAGGGCGGCCAGGCCGAGCGCGTCGAAGGATCGATAGTCGTCGAAGGTCATGGGCTGTCCACCGTGGGGGCAGGCCCGGGCCGGGTCTGGGCCACAATCTTAATCAGTTCGCGCGACGGACCGGCGACTGACTTGCAAGAAATGGGGGCGTGCATGCAGGTATTGGGTGCGGCTGCGATCGAAGGCTTGATGCCCATGGAGCGTTGCATCGGTGTCGTGGCAGACGCCATGCGGGCTGTCTCGCGTGGCGAGGTGCTCGCACCGCTGCGCAGCATCGTGCCGCTGGCGCCGCCCAATGCGATGGGCATCATGCCCGGAGCGATGCTGGCGCAGGGCCGCTTCGGCGTCAAGGTGCTGAGCCTGTACCCTGGCAACGGCGCGCGCAATCTGCCCAGCCACGCCGGCATGGTGGTGTTGTTCGATGCGAACGACGGCGCGCCCATCGCCGTGCTCGAGAGCAACAGCCTGACGGCGTTGCGCACGGCCGCGGCGAGCGCGGTCGCGACACGGGCCCTGGCGCGGCCGGGCGGCGAGGTGCTGGCCCTGCTGGGCGCCGGGCACCAGGCGTTGTGGCATGTGCGGGCCTTGATGCAAGTCATGCCGCTGCGCCGACTGCAACTGTGGAGCCGCAGCCGCGCCAGCGCCGAGCGATTGTTGGCGCGCCTGGATCTGCCGGCTGCCATCGCGACCACGATCGCGCACGACGCCCGCTCGGTGGTCCAGGGCGCGGATGTCGTGTGCACCGTTACGGCTTCGCGCGAGCCGGTGTTGCAGGGGGACTGGTTGCAGCCCGGGCAACATGTCAACCTGGTCGGCGCCAGCGTCGCCAGCGCCTGCGAAGCCGATGCCGCAGTCGTGCAGCGCAGCCGCTTTTTCGTCGATGCCCGCGCCAGCGCGCAGGCGCAGGCGGGTGAATGGCTGCAGGCGCTGGCCTGCGGCGCGGTCACGCAGGATCACCTGCGCGGTGAAATCGGTGCGGTGCTGCTCGGGCGGCAGCGGGGTCGGCTCGCCGATGGCGACATCACCGTCTATAAATCGCTTGGCCATACCGCGCAGGACCTGGCCACTGCCGATGCCTTGGTTGGGCTGGCGCGCGCGAGCGGGCGTTATCCCGAAGTCGAGTGGTGAAGGCCGCCACGGGAGCGGCAGCCATGGCTGCGTGCCTTCAGTTCGCCGCTGGCAGCGGCAGCGATCCGAGTGAGACCGCGGTCACGCCGTTTTGCGGCGAGCCATCGATCAGTTTGTCCGAATAGGTCAGGTAAACCAGGACATTGCGCTTGCGGTCGAGCATGCGCACCACGCGCAGCTTCTTGAACAGCACCGAGATGCGCTCGTTGAACATCTCTTCCTGCGCGTCCATCGCCTTGCCGGTGAACGAGATCGGTCCGACCTGGCGGCAGGCGATCGACGCCTCGGCCTTGTCCTCGGCCAGGCCGATCGCACCCATGACCCCGCCGGTGCGGGCCCGCGAGACATAACAGGTGACGCCATTGACCTTGGGGTCGTCGTAGGCTTCGACGACCACCTTGTGGTTGGCGCCGATCAGGATGAACGCGGTGGAGACCTCGCCGACTTTTTCGGCCTGGGCCAGGCCGGTGAACAGCAGGCCGGCGAGCAAGGACAAGATGGGGCGCATGGCGGTACCTTTTGTTGCGGAACAGTTGCACTGTGTGATGCTGCGATTGTTGACCAAGTGTGAAGAAAGCCCCCGGCGGCCATGAAAAAAGCGGGCGGCACGGGTCCGATTCATTGGATTAGGCACCGCTTTACGCCAAAATCGGGGCTTATGTCCGCAGCCAAGTCGCCGATAAGTCCACCAGGGGGCCCATACCGGGAGTCCACCTTCGGGATTGACATGAGCGCCACTGCCTTGCCTGCCGATCATTGTCCGTCGTTCGACTTTCGCTCGAGCCAGTTTTGCGCCGATGCGCAGGCACTGGCGCGCGCCACCGGTCGATCGGTGCAAAGCTGCCGCCAGGAACTGTTCATCGCCGAAGGCGACATGGTGCTGGCCCATCAGTTGCTGACCACCGGTTACGAGCTGGAACCAAACCTTTCCACGCTGCACTGAGAGCGCCCCCAACCCTGGCTTCGCCAGGCCCCCCGAGCCAGACCGTCCCGCACGAGTGGCGCACCGGCGGGCTCGTTGCTTACGCAGGATGCACCACCACCAGCCAGCCGCTCGCCGCAGCCTTGCCGGGATTGCGGATGCAATGCGGCTGGTCGGCCGCATACCGGGCGGTCTCGCCGATCTTGAGGCGTTGCACCTGGTCGCCCGAGCGCACCTCGAGCGCTCCCGACATCGCGCTGAGGTGTTCCCGGGTTCCGTCCTCGTGCGGTTGCGATTCCAGCGCGCCGCCGGGCTGAACCGTCAAGGCATACCACTCGAACTGACCGGCCAGTGCGATCGGGCCCAGGATACGCAATTCGCACAGGCCGTCCGGGCTACGGATCGCCGGCGCCGCATGCGCCGCCAGCAGTTCGATCGTGGCCGGGCCGCAGGCGGGGGTGCCACCGAGCAACTCACCCATGCCGACGTTCAGCGCATTGGCCAGGCGCCACACCACCGCGACCGTCGGGTTGGCCTGGCCGCGCTCGATCTGGGACAACATCGACTTGGACACGCCAGCCTTGCGCGATAACTCGTCCAGCGACAAGGATGCGCCGTGGCGCAACGCGGCCAGCGTGTCGCCGACGCGGGGAGGTTCACTGGCAACCGATGGGGGCTTGCGGATGGGCATGGTGCTTCGATATACTGCACATGTGTTCGATATACTGAACTTTGTTCTATTTCCTGGTCAGGCGGAATTGTGCCTGACGAACCCGACTCCAAGGTGACACCATGCGCAAGCCGCTGGACTTTTATGCCCATCTGGCCCAGGAACTGCAAGGCATCCGCGATGCCGGCCTCTACAAAAGTGAACGTATCATCGCGACGCCGCAGGGTGCGCGCATCCGCACCGTGGCGCCCGATGGCACGACCCGCGAGGTGCTCAACCTGTGTGCCAACAACTACCTGGGCCTGTCGTCGCATCCCGCCGTGGTGGCGGCGGCGCACGAGGCGCTGCGCACCCATGGTTACGGTTTGAGTTCGGTGCGTTTCATCTGCGGCACACAGGACCTGCACAAGACGCTGGAGGCCCGACTGTCGCGTTTCCTCGGAACTGAGGACACCATCCTGTACGCGGCAGCCTTCGACGCCAACGGCGGCTTGTTCGAGCCGCTGCTCGGTGAGCAGGACGCGGTGATCAGCGATGAACTCAACCACGCATCGATCATCGACGGCATCCGCCTGTGCAAGGCAAAACGGTATCGCTACAAACACAACGACATGGCCGACCTGGAGCGCTGCCTGCAGCAGGCCGCCAGTGACAGCGCCCGTTTCACGCTGGTGTTCACCGATGGCGTGTTCTCGATGGACGGCACGATCGCCCGGCTCGACGCCATGCGCGCCTTGTGCGATACCTACGGCGCGTTGCTGGGCATCGACGAATGCCACGCCAGCGGCTTCGTTGGCACCACCGGGCGCGGCACCCATGAATACCGCGGCGTATTCGGCAAGATCGACATCATCACCGGTACGCTGGGCAAGGCGCTCGGTGGTGCCTCCGGTGGCTTCACCAGCGCGCGGCGCGCGGTGGTCGAGCTGCTGCGCCAGCGTTCGCGGCCCTACCTGTTCTCCAATACCGTGGCGCCCAGCATCGTCGGCGCGTCGATCGCCGTGCTCGACCTGCTCGAAGGCTCTACCGCGTTGCGCGACAAGCTGGCCGGCAACACCGCCTGGTTCCGCGCCGCGATCCGCGCCGCCGGCTTCGACATCAAGGACGGCGAACATCCGATCGTGCCGATCATGGTGCATGACGCGGTGACGGCACAGCAACTTGCCGCCCGGCTGCTCGAACTGGGCATCTACGTGGTGGGTTTCTTCTTCCCCGTCGTGCCCAAGGGACAGGCCCGGATCCGGGTGCAGATCAGCGCCGTGCATGAGCGCGCCGACCTGGAGCAGGCGGTGGCCGCATTCGCGCAGGCCGGGCGCGCGCTCGGATTGCTGCCCGCCGCCCCCGGCCAGTCCTCGGGCCTGACGCCATGACCTCGCCGCGGATCCTCATCATCGGTGCCAACGGCCAGATCGGCACCGAACTGACCCATGCACTGGTTCAGCAGCACGGCCGCGGCGCGGTCGTGACCAGTGACCTTGCACCCGACGGACGCGTGATTGGCGTGCAA